>NZ_JBJHAG010000008.1:0-136207 GCF_054050925.1 Modestobacter sp. SYSU DS0657
GCGTGCTCCTGGCTCACGGTGGAAGGTGAGCCAGGAGCACGCACGGTGAGCCAGGACGGCGGGTCGCCGCCCACCCCCGCGCTCCTGGCACGCTGTCCGGCGTGACGCAGACCGACCAGCCCGCCACCGCGTTCGACACCGCCACCGCGCTCACCCGCACCGAGGGGGGCGGCCTGACCGCCGAGCTCGACCCCGGCTGGGACGTCGGCGGCGGGATCCTCAACGGCGGCTACCTGCTCTCGGTCGCCGCCCGCGCCGCGGTGCTCGAGTCGCCGCACCCGCACCCGGTGGCGCTCTCGGCCAGCTACCTGCGCGCCCCCGCGGCCGGCCGGGCGTCGCTGACCGTCGTCCCCGGCCCGGCCGGCCGCACCGTGGCGCACAGCCAGGTGGTGCTCGCCGACGACGCCGGCCCGGCGATCACCGTGCAGGCGACGACGGCGACCCTGGGCGACGAGCCGCCGCAGGTGGTGATGCCCCGGCCGGTGGTCGCCCCGGTCGAGGAGTGCCTGTCCATCGCCGAGCACGCGCACCTGGCACCGCCGGAGATCCAGGTGCCGGGGCTGGTGCGGCGGATCGACGTCCGGCTGGACCCGGCGTGCGCCGGCTGGGCGCTGGGGCAGCCGGGGGAGGAGCCCGTGCTGCGGGCGTGGCTGCGGTTCACCGACGACCGGGAACCCGACCCGCTGTCGCTGGTCGCCTTCGCCGACGCGCTGCCGCCCACGAGCTGGGCGCTGGGCCGATTCGGCTGGGCGCCGACGGTGCAGCTGCAGGTGCTCGTGCGTGCGCTGCCGGCGCCGGGCTGGTGCCTGGTGGAGGCCCGCGCCGGGGAGGTCGCCGATGGCTGGCTGGACGAGGACTACCGGATCTGGGACTCCACCGGCCGGCTGGTCGCGCAGAGCCGCCAGCTCGCCCGCGCCCCCCGGTAGCCGGCGGGGTCCTCCTACTGGCGGAGGACGGTCGCCGGGTCGGCGCGGTCGGCGGCGCGCTGGGCGTACAGCGCCGCCAGCCCGGCCACCACGACGACGACCCCCGCGCTGAGCCCCAGCGCCGGCCACGGCACGTCCAGCAGCGGCGTCGGTGGGCGGAGGAGGTCGACGTCCAGCCGGCGGTACACCAGGGCGACGGCACCGGCGGCCAGCAGCCCGCCGAGCAGCACGCCGACCGCCGCCACCCCGATCAGCTCCACCAGCAGCGAGCGCAGGTGCGCCCTCCGGGTCAGCCCCAGCCGCCGGGCCATCACGTACCCGGCGACCCGGGTGCGTGACCGGGCCTCCAGGTACAGCAGCAGCCCGCCGACGGCGATGACCCCCACGAAGACGGCCAGCGCCGACAGGTAGCCGAAGGTCCAGGTGATGCCGAGGAAGTTGGCGGTGTCCAGCACGGCCGCCGGGGTGATCTCCCGCCCCGGCAGGCCGCCTGCGTCGACCAGGGCGTCGACGGCGGGGGCGAGCCGCCCGTTGGTCCAGATCTCCGACTGCCGCGCGGAGCCGGCGCTGCGCTCGATGGTCGGCACCCGGTCGGCGGCGACCAGGACCACCGGGTCGACGGTGCGCCGGCCGGGGAGCACCCGGGCCTGCGCGACCACCTCGGCGGCCAGTGGCGCGGTGCCCAGCCGCAGCTGCGGATCGCCCAGCGGCACCCCCTGGGCCACGACCGGCACCCGGCCGTCGACCTCCGGGCCCTGCAGCGCGGCCATCAGCTCGGGAAGTGGGTCGTCGGCGAAGGAGTCGTCCCAGAACGCCGTCCCGGCGAAGGTCTCGGGGTCGACGGCGAGCACCTGGACGTCGGTGCGGGCACCCTCGGCACCGACGACGTCGCCGTCGTACCGGACGACGAACGTGCCGATCCGCTCGACCCCGGGGACGGCGTCGAGCCGGGACACCGACGTGAGCGCGCGCCCGGCTCCGACCTGCACCCCGACCTTCGCGTCCAGGGTGGCCTGCGAGCTGGCGGTCAGCGTCGCGGTGTAGCCCAGCACCGCGACCGGCAGGGTCACCGCGGCCAGCAGCGTGCCGGTGGCCAGCCGGGCGGCGGTGAGCCGGTTGACCGCGAGGAACACCGCGGGGGAGCGGCGGCCGGCCCAGCGGCGCAGCCGGGGCAGCAGTGCGGTGACCAGCCGGGCCAGCAGCGCCGCGGCACCGGCGATCGCCAGCAGCGGGAAGGCGACCAGCAACCCGTTCACCTGGGCGACGCCGGCATCGGTGACCACGGCGTCCCGGCCCTCCAGCAGCAGCCAGCACCACGCGGCGGCGACCAGCAGCGCCAGCTCCCACGGCACCGTCGCCGGCCAGCGGGGTGCCGCGCCCAGCGGGCGCTCGGCGGTGCCCCGCGCACGGAGCCCGGCGACGGCGGCCGCCGCGCCCAGGCCGACGACGAAGGCCGCCGCCCCGGCCGCGAGGGCGGCGGTGGTGGCCGAGGGGTCCAGGTCGTCGGCGGGGCCGATGCCGGCGATCAGCAGCCGGGACGCCGCCCAGCCCAGCGCCGCCCCGGCCAGTGCCGGCAGGCCGAGCTCGAGCGCTGCCTTGCCGGCCAGCGGCACCGGGCCGACGCCGCGGGCGGCCAGCAGCCGCACCTCGGTGGTCCGACGGTCGGCCCAGAAGCTGCCCGCCGCGGCGACCAGGACCAGCGCCAGCAGCCCCCCGGCCACCGCCACCGGCACCACCGGGCCGCGCAGACCGCGCTCGACCAGCTCCGCCCGTTCCACCGCGTCGACCAGCCGTGGGTTGACCCAGGTGAGGCCCATCTCGGCGGCAGCGGCGGCGGGGACGCCGAGCAGCTCCCAGGTGTCGGCCTGGGCGCGGTCCTGCGCCGCCAGCAGCGCCCGGGCGTCGGAGATCGACAGCTCGCCGGCCTCGACCGGCACCTGGGCCAGCTGCTGGACGCCGGTGAACCCGGCCGCCACCTCGTGGAAGGTCGCCGGGTCGGTGGCCAGCGCGAAGGCCGGTGGGGGGACGTTGGAGCTGGTGTCGTTGGCGTAGAGCAGCCGGTAGTCGCACCAGTAGGGGCCCGGGTCGACCGCGAAAAGATCCGTGTAGAGCCCGGTCACTGTCACGGGGGTGCCGGCGACGGCGATCCGGTCGCCCAGCGCGATGCCCGCGCCGTCGGCGTACCCCGCCGGCAGCCACAGCCCGGCGCCCGGCTGCTCCGCCACCACCTCGACGTGCTGCAGCGCGTCCGGTCGGTGGAAGAGGCTGACCGGGATCGCGACGTCCCGGCCCGCGGCGTCGGTGACCGAGGCGGCGCCGGGGCCTCGGTCCGGCCCGACCATCTCCGCGGTCGCCAGCACCGGGCGGCTGGTCCGGCCCTGCGCGGCCCAGGCGGCCGCGAGTGCGTCGTCGACCGCGGTGGACGCCGTTCCGCCGGTGGGGACGCCGTTCTGGTCGAACTGCCTGGTCGCGACCCCGGCCTGGACCCAGCCGGCCTCGGCGCACCGCTGCGCCAGCTGCTCCTGCAGGGCGGCGGAGCGGGCGGAGGAGAGGAACAGCGGGGCGGAGGCGACCGCGCAGGCCAGGATCGCGGTGGTCACCAGCACGGCGACCACGGCGGCGGGGGAGCGCAGGCCCAGCAGCGGCGCCCGGGTCCACGGCGCCAGCCGCCACAGCGGCGGCCGGCTCACGAGTGGCCCTCCTCGGTGACGGGGCCCTGGGTGATCCTGCCGTCGCGCATCGACAGCACCCGGTCCGCGCGGGACCAGGCGATCTCGTCGTGCGTGGCGACCAGCACCGCGGCGCCGGCGTCGGCGGCGCCCCGGACGGCGTCCAGCAGCCGGTCGGCGTGGCCGCGGTCCTGGTGCGCGGTGGGTTCGTCGGCCAGCAGCACCGCCGGGCGCAGCAGCAGCGCACGGGCGACGGCGGCCCGCTGCTGCTCACCCAGGGAGGCCTGGTGCGGGTAGCGGTCGGCCAGGTGGTCCAGCCCGAAGCCGGCCAGCAGGTCGGCGGCCCGCGGCTGCTCGTCGGCGAGCGTGCCGCGCAGCCGGGCCGGCAGCAGCACGTTGTCGGCCAGGCTGAGGTCGGCGACCAGGCCGAGGGCCTGAGGCACCAGCGCCAGCTCCGGCCAGCCCAGCGCGTCCGGACGGCGGCCGGACAGCTCCCCGGCGTAGGCCAGCTGCCCGGCGTCCGCGGTCTCCCAGCCGCACAGCAGCGCCAGCAGCGTCGACTTGCCCGACCCCGAGGGCCCGACCAGGGCGACGAACTCCCCGGCGGCCACCGCCAGGTCGACCCCGGCGAGCGCCGCGACCGTCTCCGTGCCCCGCCGGTAGCGCTTGACCAGCCCGGTGCCGGTGAACCCGCCGGCGCGCACCTCGGCGCCGCTCACCGTGCGACCAGCCGGCCGTGGTCGAGCCGGATGAACCCGTCGGCGATCGCCATCACCCGCGGATCGTGCGAGGAGACGACGAACCCCACCCCGTCGGCGGCCAGCTCGGTCATCGCGGCGAGCACCCGCTCGGCCGCGGCGGTGTCCAGCTCGGCGGTGGGCTCGTCGGCGACCACCAGCGCCGGGCCCCCGACCACCCCGCACGCGACCGCCAGCCGTTGCTGCTCACCGCCGGAGAGCTGCTCCGGGCGGTGGCCGGCCCGTCCGGCCAGCCCGAGCCGGTCCAGCAGCGCCCGCGCCTCGTCGTCGGTCACCCGCGCGCCGCGCAGCTGGGCGGCCAGCCGCACCTGGGCGAGGGCGTCGAGGTAGGGCAGCAGGTTGTCTGCGGGCCGCTGGAAGAGGTACGCGACCTGGCGTTGCCGGAGCCGTCGCCGGGCACGGGGGCGGAGCCGGTCGACCCGCTGCCCGGCGACGAGCACCTCGCCGTCGTCCGGGGAGTCGATGCAGGCCAGCAGCCGCAGCAGCGAGGACTTGCCCGACCCGGAGGGCCCGACCACCACCGTCATCCGGGCAGGGGGTACCGCCAGGGTGACGCCGTCCAGCGCGGTGACCGACTCGGTCGCCGTCCGGTAGGTCTTGACCACTCCCCGGCAGGTCGCCGCCGCGTCCGAGTCGCTCATCAGGGCGGGAGCCTAGGGCGTGCCCGGCCCGTTCCCCGGCAGCTCGACCGGCCCGGTGAGGTAACGCTGGACGGTGGGCCCGATCGCGGCGACCAGCTCCTCGGCCGGTGCGGAGGCCAGCGGTTCGAGCCGCAGCACGTAGCGGGTCATCACCACACCGACCAGCTGCGAGGCGGCCAGCGCGCCCCGGGTCTCCGCCTCGGCGGGCGGCAGGTCCAGCGTGCCGAGCACCCGGCGGAGCACCTGGGCGGTGAGGAACTCGCGCAGCAGCCGGGCGGTCCACTCGTTGCTCACCGCGGAGCGGACCAGGGCCAGCCCACCGGCGCGGGCCGGGCCGTCCCACACCCGCAGCAGCATCCGGACGACGTTGGCCCCGAGCTCGGCCGTGCCGCCCGCCAGCACCTCGGGCAGCAGCTCGGCCGGGTCGGCCGGCGCCTCGACGGCGGCGAGGAACAGCTTGTCCTTGCTGCCGAAGTAGTGGTGCACCAGCGCCGGGTCGACGCCGGCGGCGGTGGCGATCAGCCGGATCGAGGTGCCGTCGAACCCCCGCTCGGCGAAGGCGTCGCGGGCAGCGGCGAGCACCGCCTCCCGGGTGCCGGGGTTGCCGGGCCGGCGCCCGGAGGGGCGCCGGCGTGCCGGCCGGGGCGCGGGGTCGCTCAGCTGGTCCTCCTCCGCAGGGTGGTCGCCGCCAGCGCCAGGGCCAGCAGCGCGGCGCCGGCCACGACGGCGACGTCGGTCCACATCGTGCCCGTCGGGGTGGGGGAGCTGCCGACCTCCCGCAGCGCGTCGACGGCGTAGGTGAGGGGCAGGGCGTCGCTGACCGCCTGCAGCCAGCCGGTCAGCTCCTCGCGCGGCACGAGCAGGCCGCACAGGAAGAACTGCGGCAGCACCACCACCGGCATGAACTGCACCGCCTGGAACTCGCTGCGGGCGAAGGCGCTGGCCAGCAGCCCCAGCGCCACGCCGAGCACCGCGTCGACGACGGCGATGAGCACGACCAGGGCGGCCGGGCCGGCGACGTCCAGGTCGTACAGGGTGGTCGCGACGGTCACCGTGACGACCGCCTGCGCCGCCGCGGCAAGCCCGAACGCGGCCCCGTAGCCGAGCAGCAGGTCGCCGCGGGAGAGCGGGGTGGTGAGCAGCCGCTCGAGCGTGCCCGTGGTCCGCTCCCGCAGCATGGCGATGCTGGTGACCAGGAACATCACCACGAACGGCAGCACGCCGAGCATGGTCAGCCCCACCCGGTCGAAGGTGTCCGGCTGCCCGGGGACGGCGGGCACGTCGGCGTAGACCAGGTACAGCAGGCCCAGCAGCGCGCTGGGCAGCACCAGCAGCATCCCCACGGTGCGGTGGTCGTGACGCAGCTGCCGCAGCACCCGGACGGCGGTGGCCCCGGCCAGCGGCGGGTGCAGCGGGGCGGTCACGCCGGCACCTGCTCGGTCTGCCGGATCAGGGTGAGGAACGCCTGCTCCAGGTCGTCGGTGCCGGCGTCGGCGCGCAGCTGGGCGGGGGTGGAGTCGCTGAGCAGCCGGCCGTCGCGCAGCAGCAGCAACCGGTCGCAGCGGCCCGCCTCGTCCATCACGTGGCTGGAGACCAGCAGCGTCGTCCCGCCGTCGGCGAGGGTGGCGAACAGCTCCCACAGCTCGACCCGGAGCACCGGGTCCAGCCCGACGGTGGGCTCGTCGAGCACCAGCAGGGCCGGGCGGGCCACCAGGGCGCACGCCAGCGAGACGCGGCCGCGCTGCCCGCCGGAGAGGTCACCGACCAGCTGCCCGGCGGCACCGCGCAGGCCGACGTCGGCCAGCGCGGCGTCGGCGTCGGCTGAGCTCCGGCCGGCGAGGGCCGCGAAGTGGCGGACGTTCTCCCGCACGGTCAGGTCCGGGTAGACGCTCGGGGCCTGGGTGACGTAACCGATCCGGCTGCGCAGCGCCCGGGAACCGGCGGGGTCACCGAGCACGGTGACTCGCCCGGAGGTGATCCGCTGCACGCCGACGACGGCGCGCATCAGCGTGGTCTTCCCGCCGCCGCTGGGCCCCAGCAGGCCGGTGACCTGCCCGGGTGGGGCGGCGAAGCCCAGGCCGTGCAGCACCCGGCGTCCACCCCGGTGCACGACGAGATCGGTCACGGTCACGGCGGCGTCCATCCCGGCCTCCCGGAGTTCGACGACGGGAACTCAACGGCTGATGAACTCAACGCTAGGTGAGTTGCTGTCCGGTAGTCAAGCCCCGAAGAGGGAGACCCCCGTGCGGCCGGCCTTGGCCCGGTACATCGCGATGTCGGCCTGCCGGAACAGCGTCTCGGTGTCGGCGGCGCCCGGCCCGGAGACGGCGACCCCGAGGCTCGCGTCCACGTCCAGCTCGTGTCCCTCCACCGGGAACGGCAGCTGCAGCGCCGCCCGCAGCCGGGTGGCGGCCGAGACCGCCTCCGCGGGGGTCGCCCCGGGCATCAGGACGGCGAACTCGTCGCCGCCGAGCCGGCCCACCAGGTCGCCGTCGCGCACCAGCGGCCGCAGCCGGGGCCCCACCTGGGCCAGCAGCTGGTCGCCATGCCCGTGGCCGAGGGTGTCGTTGACCTCCTTGAACCCGTCGAGGTCCAGGAAGACCACCGCCAGCCGGCCGCGGCCGCGGGGGTCGTTCAGCAGCGCGTCGGCCCGGTCGAGCACCGCCGCCCGGTTCGGCAGGCCGGTGAGGTCGTCGTGGGTGGCCTGGAACGACAGCCGACGCTGCAGCTCCAGGCGCTCGGTGACGTCACGGGCGGTCAGCAGCACACCATCGATCACCGGGTCGTCCCGGCGGTCGGAGGAGCTGACCTCCAGGTGCCGCCAGCCACCGTTCCGGTGCCGGGCCTGCACCACGAACACCTGCGACCGGTCCTGGTCGCGGATGACCAGGTGCCCCTCGGGGGTGAACAGGTCGCCGTCCTCGGCGTGCAGCAGCTGCCGCACGTTGCGGCCGACGACGTCCTCCCGCGCCCAGCCGAGCACGTCGGTGACCGAGTCGGAGACGAACGCGACCTCCCCGGCCGGGTCGAGCAGGGCCATCACGTCACTGGTCGCGTGCACCACCGACCGGAAGCGGCGCTCGCGCTCCAGGGCGGTCAGCAGGGCGTTGAACGCCGTGACCGTCGTCCCCAGGTCGTCGGCCGACTCGACCGGCAGGCTC
Organism: Modestobacter sp. SYSU DS0657; assembly: GCF_054050925.1. Taxonomy (NCBI): domain Bacteria; kingdom Bacillati; phylum Actinomycetota; class Actinomycetes; order Geodermatophilales; family Geodermatophilaceae; genus Modestobacter; species Modestobacter sp. SYSU DS0657. The sequence goes on from NZ_JBJHAG010000008.1 coordinate 8,156, forward strand.
AGTCTCGTGGTGTCACCGCCGCCGGCCACCGGGTCACCGACGGTCCGGGCCACGGCGGTCAGCCGGTCGGCGAGCACCCGCAGCCGGCGGCCGAGCACCGCCCGCACCAGCAGCCAGTTGGCGCCGCCGAGCACCAGCCCGGCAGCCAGGCAGGCAGTGCGGAACGAGGGGGCGCCGGCGTACCGGGCCGGCACGCCCAGGAGCTCGGCGAACAGCGGGAACACCGCGCCGACGGCGAGGCCGAGCAGTGCCATGCCCACGGCGAGCCGCGGGAAGACGCCCCACCGGGCGGGGCTTCCCCCGGCTGCGGGTGGGGTGCGGCTCGACACCGGGGGAGCATCGGCCCGACCGGCGCGCTGCCGCAGGCCCGCCGGGCCGACCTCCCCCGGGAGAGTGGGCCTCGCGGGCGCTCGGTCAGCGGGGCGCGGCCAGCGCCCGGCCCAGCTCGGTGCCGGAGCGGAAGGCGCTCTCCACCTTCGGCGGTGCGGACCAGCCGTCGCCGCACACCCCGAGCCCCTCGGCGAGCAGGAACGGCTCCTCCCGCGGCGACCCCGGCCGGGCCATCGCCCAGCGGTGGGTGTGCACCCAGTCCGGGTCGCCGGCGACACCGAGCACCTGCCGGACGGCGGCGACCACCGCGGGGATCACGCCCGCCGGGTCGTCGAGGTGCCGGGCGGCGAGCTCCGCCGTCGTGTGCGCCACCAGCACCGCGGCCCCGTCGCCCCGCCGGGCGCCGTCGTCGGCGACCCACTCCAGGTCCGGGTGGTCGTGCACGAAGACCCCGTGCAGGTCCGCCGGCCAGCGCCGGTCGGGCCAGCCGAGGGCGACGGCGACCGCCGGGCGCCAGCCGTCGGCGTCCAGCCGGGCACGCACCGGGTCGCCGTCGGGCAGCAGCCGGGCCGCCTGCGGGTCGGGCACCGCCAGCACCACCGCGGCCACCGGGTCGCCGTCCACCGTGGGAGCGTCGCCGCCGGACACCGCCGTCACCGCGCGCTCGGGGACCACGTCCAGCCCCTCGGCCAGGTCGACGACGAGGCTGCGCAGGCCGCCGGGGGTGCCGTAGCGCACCGGCCCGGTCGTGGTCCGCTCGATCCCGTCCGGGCCGGCGACGGCGAAGGTGTCGGTCCACGGATGGGCCAGCCCGCGGCGCACCCAGTCGTCGACGACGGGGCGGAGCGGGGAGTCGTCGCCCGCGGTGAGGTAGGAGGCGCCCAGGTCGACGGGTCGCCCGTGCAGGGTGCGGCCGCCCATCCGCCCGCCCGGCCGGCGCCCCCGGTCGAGCACCTGCACCGGCCGGCCGGCCGCTGCGAGGGCCCGGGCGCAGGCGATGCCGGAGATGCCCGCGCCGACGACCACGGTGCTCAGGGAGTCCACGAGGCGATCCTGCGGTGCGCGCCGCCGTCCCGCCCCCCGTGGCCGCTCCGGGATCAGCTCAGCTCACCGTGCCTGCTCCTGGCTCACCTCCCAGCGTGAGCCAGGAGCACGCACGATCAGGTCACCTGATCCCGGGCGGACGGCGACGGGGATGATCGGCGCCGTGCCCGCCGAACCCGTGCTGATCACCGACCCGGCCGACGAGCGGGTCGCCGACTTCCGCGACCTCGTCTCCGGCGACCGCCGACCCGGCACGGAGCGGGGCACCGGGCCGGTCATCGTGGAGGGCGTCCCGGCCGTGGAGCGGCTGCTCGCCTCGCCGTACCGGGTGCGCGCGGTCTTCGGGGTGCCCGGCCGGGTCGCCGCGCTGGGCCTCCCGGACGACGTCGCGGCGTACGAGGCGGACAAGTGGGTGCTCTCCGACGTCATCGGCTTCCGGCTGACCCGCGGCGTGCTGGCCGCCGCTGACCGCCGCCCACCGACGCCGCTGGCCGAGCTGCTCACCGGCCCCGACCCGGCCGCGCCCCGGCGGCTGGCGGTCCTCGAGGCGCTCAACGACCACGAGAACCTCGGCTCGATCGCCCGCTCGGCGGTGGCGCTGGGCGTCGACGGGCTGCTGCTCGACCCGCGCTGCGCCGACCCCCTGTACCGACGCGCGGTGCGGGTCTCGATGGGGCACGTGCTGTCGCTGCCGTTCGCGGTGCTGCCGGACTGGCCGGCCGGCCTCGAGCAGCTGCACGCGGCCGGCTACCGGACCGTCGCCCTCACGCCCGCGCCGGATGCGGTGGACCTGGCCGAGGTCGACCCGGTCGCGCACCCGCGCACCGCGGTGCTGCTCGGCGCGGAGGGGCCCGGCCTCACCGCGGAGGCCCAGGCGGCGGCGCAGGTGCGGGCCCGCATCCCGATGCGCACCGGGGTGGACTCCCTCGGGGTGGCCGCAGCGGCGGCGATCGCCTTCGCCGCGCTCCGCTGATCGGCCGGCCGCGGCCCTGGTGCCCGGAGTTGCGCAGCACTACCGTTCCGCCATGACGTTCTGGGTGGTCGCCACGGTGGTGCTGGTCGTGCTGCTGGGCGGTGCATGGTGGATGGACCGGCGCACCCGGGCGCGGGGCGCCCAGGTGCGCGGCGACATCGGCGCCGGCGTGAGCCGCAGCGCGGTGCGGGGGAACGTCGATGCCTACCGCGGCGCCGACGCGCAGGGCCACCGCAGCGGGGGGTTCTGACCGCCGGGGACGGCGGCCTCCCGGCCGCCGTCCCGGATCGGGCTCAGCCGCGCAGCGACAGCCGCGCGAGCTCCGCGCGGGCCTGCTCGGCGAACTGCGGGTTGCACATCACGTCGTAGCGGTTGGCGACCGTCTGGCTGGTGCTGGTGAAGTCGCGCCGGCCGCCGGTGGCCGCGTAGCCCACCGCGGCGAACACCGCGCCGAACACCAGACCGATCAGCAGGCCGGTGAGCACCGAGCCGATCCAGCTGCTGCCGTCGGGCGCGAAGATGCCCAGCAGCAGGCCGACGAACAGACCGAACCAGGCGCCGCTGGCCGCACCGGCGCCGATCGCCCGGCCCCAGGTGAGCCGGCCGGTGACCTTCTCGACCAGCCGCAGGTCGCTGCCGATGATCGTCACGTTCTCCACGGGGAACTTCTGGTCGGAGAGGTGGTCCACCGCGCGCTGGGCCTGCTGGTAGTCGTCGTAGGACGCCACCTGCACGCCGCCGAGCGGCATCGAGACCGAAGCTGACACGTCTTCCTCCGTTCGGGGTCGGTCCGGTGGCGGCGGCGACCGGAGGGATCCGGCCACCCGTGCGTCCACCGCGGACGACGACCCGTTCCCTACCCGAACGATCATCGGGGAACCCGCGTTCCGCGCCTGGTGCAGCTGCTACACCAGGCTGTCGGCCCAGGCGCGGTGCAGGCCGGCGAACCGGCCGGTGCCGGCGACCAGCTCGGCCGGGGCGCCGTCCTCGACCACCCGGCCGGCGTCCATCACCAGCACCCGGTCGGCGATCTCCACGGTGGACAGGCGGTGGGCGATGATCAGCGCGGTCCGGTCGGCCAGCAGCGTCTGCAGGGCGCGCTGCACCAGCCGCTCGCTGGGCACGTCGAGGGAGCTGGTGGCCTCGTCGAGCACCAGCACCGCCGGGTCGGCGAGGAAGGCACGGGCGAAGCTGACCAGCTGGCGCTGCCCGGCCGACAGCCGCCCGCCGCGTTTGCGCACGTCGGTGTCGTACCCCTCCGGTAGCGACCGGATGAAGGAGTCGGCGCCGATGGCCCGGGCGGCCTCCTCGATCTCGGCGCGGGTGGCGTCGGGGCGGCCGAACGCGATGTTGTCGGCGATCGAGCCGGAGAAGAGGAAGCTCTCCTGGGTCACCATGACCACCGCGCGGCGCAGGTCGGCGTCGGAGAGCCGGTCCAGCGGCACACCGTCCAGCCGCACCTGCCCGGCCAGCGGGTCGTAGAACCGGGCGGCCAGCCGGGCCAGCGTCGACTTCCCCGCGCCGGTGGCGCCGACCAGGGCCACCGTCTGCCCGGCCGGGATGGTCAGGTCCAGCTCCGGGAGCACGGTGGCCGCGCCGTAGCCGAAGCGGACCCCGTCGAACACCAGCTCGCCGGCGGGGTGCGGCAGCGGGGTGGGGTCGGCCGGCTCGGGCACCGTGGAGCGCTCCTCCAGCACCCCGGAGAGCTTCTCCAGCGCGGCGCTGGCCGACTGGTAGCTGTTGTAGAACATCGCGATGTCCTGCAGTGGGTCGAAGAACCGGCGCAGGAGGAGCAGGAAGGACAGCAGCACGCCGACCCGCAGGTCGCCGTCCATCACCCGCAGCGCACCGAACCCGAGCACGCCCACCGTGACCAGGTTGGCCACGGTGGTGACCGCCGGCACGAAGACCGCGATCAGCCAGAAGGCGTGGTGGTGGGCCCGCCGGTTGGCCTCGTTCAGCTCGGTGTGCAGCTCGTCGTTGCGCGGCTCGCGGCGGAACGCCTGGACCGCGCGGATGCCCCCGAAGGTCTCGGTGAACTGCACGATCAGCGCCGCGACCGTCTCCCGGGTGCGGCGGTAGGCGATGGTCGAGTTGCGCTGGAACCAGCGGCCGATGAGGAGCAGCGCCGGGAAGCCGAGCAGCGCGACCGACCCGAGGGGCAGGTCGAGCACCAGCAGGACGACGCCGATGCCCAGGATGCTGAACAGCGCGGTGAGCAGCCCGTCCAGGCCCTCGTCGAGCAGCTCCGCCAGCGCCTCCACGTCGCTGGTCAGCCGGCTGATCGTCTTACCCGAGGTGTAGCGCTCGTGGAACGACAGCGGCAGCTGCTGGACGTGGGTGAACACCCGACGGCGCAGGGCGAGCAGCACCGCCTGGCCGACCCGGCCGGAGCCGGTGAGGAACAGGTAGCGCAGCCCGGCGTCGGCGCAGGCCGCGCCGACCATCGCGGCCGTCGTCCAGACCAGCGGCCAGGGATCCCCGCCCTGCAGCGCCGGCACCGCGACGTCGATGCCGATGCCGATGAGCAGCGGACCGGCCAGCCAGGCCAGGTTCTGCGCCACGATCACCGCCAGCAGCGCCCACAGCGCCCGGCGGTGCGGCCGCAGCAGCTCACCCAGCAGCCGGCGGGAGCGACCGCGCAGGAAGGTGCTGGCCGTGGTGCTCAGCTCGCCGGCGTCCTCCGCGGCGACCCCGCGCCAGTCGGCGTGCGCGTCGGCCGGCGCGCCACCGGGGGAGGTCGCGGCGGCCGCGCCGGTGCCGGGGGTGGTCACCGGGCACCTCCCTCGCCGGCCCCGGCCAGCTCCGGCGCCGAGGAGAGCAGCTCGCGGTAGGCCGGCGCCGTCGCCAGCAGCTCGCTGTGCGGCCCCACCGCGGTGATCCGCCCGTCCTCGAGCAGCGCCACCCGGTCGGCCAGCAGCACGGTGGAGGCCCGGTGGGCGACCACCAGCGCCGTCGTCTCGGCGAGCACCTCGCGCAGCGCCCGCTCGACCAGCGCCTCGGTGTGCACGTCGAGCGCGGACAGCGGGTCGTCGAGCACCAGCACCGACGGCCGGCCGAGCACCGCGCGGGCCAGCGCCAGCCGCTGTCGCTGCCCGCCGGACAGCGACAGGCCCTGCTCGCCGATCCGGGTGTCCAGCCCCCACGGCAGGTCGTGCACGAACCCGGCCTGCGCGACCCGCAGCGCCTCCTCGACCTCGGCGTCCCCGGCGCCGGGCCGGCCGAGCGTGACGTTCTCCCGCACGCTCATCGAGAAGAGCGTGGCCTCCTCGAACGCGGTCGCCACCACGCTGCGCAGCTGGTCCAGCGGCAGGTCACGGACGTCGTGGCCGTCGAGGGTCACCCGCCCGCCGGTGACGTCGTGGAGCCGGGCGACGAGCGCGGTCGCCGTCGTCTTGCCCGACCCGGTGGCGCCCACCAGCGCGACCGTCTCCCCGGGGGCGACGTCGAGGTCGACGTCGCGCAGCACGGGGTCGTCGCTGCCGGGGAAGCGGAAGGAGACGTGCTCGAAGCGCAGCCGGGCCGGCGTGCCCACCGGCTGCGGGCGCACCCCGGGGCGGTCGGTGACCGTGAGCGGTGCGTCGAGCAGCTCGCCGATGCGGTCGCAGGCGCTGGCCGTCTCCTGGGCCTGGGCCAGCAGGAAGCCGAGGGAGAGGATCGGCCACAGCAGCACCGTGAACAGGGCGACGAAGCCGATCAGCGCGCCGGCGGTCATCGCACCGCTGCTCACCGCCAGGGCGCCGCCGACCAGGATCAGCGCGAGCGTCACCTGGGGGTGGAACTCGAACAGGCACCAGATCAGGGCGAGCGTGCGCACCTTGCCCAGCTGCAGGTCGCGCAGCCGGACCGCCTTGCGGTCGTAGCGCCCGAAGACCAGCCCGCTGCGCCCCAGCGACCGGACCACCCGGATGCCCTGCACCGCCTCCTCGACGTCGGTGGCCAGCTCGCCCTGCTCGTCCTGCACCAGGCGCGACTGGGTGTTGTAGCGCTTCTCCCAGCGCATCCCGAGCACGACCAGCGGCGCGCTGGTGGCCAGCACGGCCAGGCCCAGCGGCCAGTGGATGGCCACCAGGACGCCGCCGACGACGACGCAGGTGATCAGGTTGACCAGCAGGAAGACCGCGCCGAACCCGACGAACCGCCGGATGGTGGCGACGTCGGAGGTGGCGCGGGAGAGCAGCTGGCCGGAGGACCAGCCCTCGTGGAAGGCGACCGGGAGCCGCTGCAGCCGCCGGTACAGCGTGTCGCGCAGGTCGCGCTCGATCTGCAGGCTGCTGACGTTCATCGCCCAGCGGCGGAGGAAGAACAGCGCGGCCTCGGCCAGCCCGAACAGCAGCGCCAGCGCCAGCAGCGGCACCAGCGCCCCGCGGTCGCCGTCGGCGATGGGGCCCTCGACGATGCCGCGGACGACCAGCGGGACCACCAGCTGGGTGAGGCTGGCCAGCAGCGCCGCCACGAAGGTCAGCGCGATCAGGCGGCGGTAGGGGCGCGCGAAGGGCCACAACCGGGCCAGCGCGGTGAGCCGCCCCCGGTCGGGTTCGGGAGGGGCGGCGGTCTCGGTCATGGCCAGCGCAGGCTATCCCCGGAGACGGACGGTTCCGACTGGTTTACGGCCTCCCTGCAGGACCCCACCGCGAGCGTGCGAGGGGTGCGGAGGACGGGATCCTCCGACTTCTTCAGCGGCGCCGGCGGACCCCGAAGACGATGTCCTCCCAGGCGGGGATCCGGGCCCGGGGGTCGTCCTCGTCCTCGAACTCGAACTCGTGGTCGCCGCCCGGCTCGGCGAGGCGGCCGAGGACCACGGTGTCCTGGGTGTCGGGGTCGACCTGGGCGGCGCTGGGCGCGGGGTCCGCGGCAGCCGGCCCGGCCTGGGCCGGCGCCGCATCGGGGTCGGCCTCGTCGATGCCGGCCTCGTCGACGCCGGCCTCGTCGACGTCGGCCGGGCCCTCGTCGGGAGCCGGCTCCTCGGCTCCGCCGGGACGCACCACGGAGATGCCGCGGCGGCCGGCCGGCGCGGCCGGCGACCCGGCGGGGACGTCCGGGACCACCCGGACCAGCCGGGTGCCCTCGGCGAAGTCCGTGGTGGCGGCGTCGACCGGCGTCACCGACTTGGCGGGGATCTCGTAGCGCCAGCGGGTGCTGCCGGACTTCTCGCCCGCGTCCCAGTCGGCGCGCACCTGCCAGGCGCCGTCCTCGGTGCGGTGGGCGTCCCAGCGGATCGCGTCGACGTCGGTGCCCAGCAGCCGCAGCCGCTCGGACATGAACTCCTCGAGCGGGATGCCGGGCGTGCCGTCGGACAGCCGGACGCGCGCCTCCCGGGCCTGCTCGGCGACCCGCGCCCGCTCCTGGAGCACCGGGTACGCGAACCGCATGATCCGCTCGACCCGCGTGCCGGAGGCGTGCGCGACCTCCTCCGGGGACTCCCCGGCCCGGATGCGGGCCTGGATGACCCGCGGCGGGAGCTGGTCTCCGGAGGTCTGCCCGGGGGGCCGGGAGCGCTCGGCCAGCGCTTCCCGCAGGCGGTCGTCGACGGGCAGCTGGAACTGCTCGCCGTCCTCGGACGGGGCCGACCCGTCGGCGGCGGGCACCGCGTCGGCGGCGAGCACCAGGTGCTTGCCGTCGTCGGAGAGAGCCACGAGGCGCAGGGCGCGCATGAGGGGCGACCTCCAGCAGGATCCGGTGCGAGCCCGGGGGAGCGGACCGGGGCAACGCTATCGGCCGCCCGGGCGACGCGCGCCACGGACACGCCCGGTCCGGCGCGTCGGCTCGACAACGGAGCCGGCCGTACCCCCGACCCTGGGCGACGGTGCGGTCGCAGGCTGCGCACGGCTCGACCAGAATGGGAGCTTCGGCGTTCGCCGAGCCCCGCCCGGGTCATGTGCTGGAAACACCCGCGGGGGATGGTGGTCAGACGGACGGCGCGGCGCGGCGCCTCCGCGACGAGCGGAAGGGGAGCACGTGTGCGGCATCTCCGGTGAGGTCCGGTTCGACGGCGGCGTGGCCGACATGGCGGCGGTGGCCGCGATGTGCGACCAGCTGCAGCGGCGGGGGCCGGACGGCTCCGGCGGCTGGCAGGCCGGCCCGGTCGCCCTGGGCCACCGGCGGCTGAAGATCATCGACCTGACCGACGCCGGGTCGCAGCCGATGGTGGACGCCGAGCTCGGGCTGACCTTGGTCTTCAACGGGATCATCTACAACTACAAGGAGCTGCGCGCCGAGCTGCAGGCTGCCGGCTACCGGTTCTTCTCCACCTCCGACACCGAGGTGGTGCTCAAGGCCTACCACCGCTGGGGCCGCAACTGCGTCGAGCGCTTCCTCGGCATGTTCGCCTTCGTCGTCGTCGAGCGGGACACCGGGCGCGTGGTCATGGGCCGCGACCGCTTCGGCATCAAGCCGCTCTACCTCAGCCGCGGGCCGGGCCGGCTGCGGTTCGCCTCCTCGCTGCCCGCGCTGGTCCGCGCCGGTGGGGTCGACACCACCATCGACCCGGTGGCGCTGCACCACTACATGTCCTTCCACGCCGTCGTCCCCGCGCCGCGCACGATCCTGGCCGGGGTCGGGAAGCTGCCGCCGGCGACCGTGCGCACCTACGAGCCCGACGGCACCGAGACCGACTGGGAGTACTGGCGCCCGGTGCACCAGCGGCGTCCGGAGCTCGCCGGTCTGCACCCGGCCGAGTGGCAGGAGCGGGTGCTCGAGTCGCTGCGGGTCGCCGTCCGCCGGCGGATGGTCGCCGACGTCCCGGTCGGGGTGCTGCTGTCCGGCGGCATCGACTCCAGCCTGGTCGTCGGACTGCTCGCCGAGGAGGGGCAGAAGGGGCTGGCCACCTTCTCCATCGGCTTCGAGGCGGTGGGCGAGCGCTCGGGTGACGAGTTCGTCTACTCCGACGTCGTCGCGAAGACCTTCGAGACCGACCACCACCGGCTGATGATCCCCAGCGCCGACGTGCACGCCGGGCTCGACGGGGCGATCGCGGCGATGAGCGAGCCGCAGGTCAGCCACGACGCCGTCGCCTTCTACCTGCTCTCGCAGCAGGTGAGCCAGCACGTGAAGGTCGTGCAGAGCGGCCAGGGCGCCGACGAGGTGATGGCCGGCTACGACTGGTACCCGCCGCTGGCCGGCGTTCCGGCCGACCAGGCCGTCGACGCCTACACCCGGCACTTCGTCGACCAGCCGCACAGCCGGCTGGCCCAGGCGCTCTCCCCGCAGTGGCTGACCGCGGACGACGTCAGCCGGCAGCTGGTCGCCGAGCACTTCGCCCGGCCGGGTGCGGAGACGACCCTGGACAAGGCGCTGCGCCTGGACTCCACGGTCATGCTCGTCGACGACCCGGTGAAGCGCGTGGACAACATGACCATGGCCTGGGGCCTGGAGGCCCGGGTGCCGTTCCTGGACCACGAGTTCGCCGAGCTCGCGGCCGCCGTCCCGCCCGAGCTGAAGCTCGCCCACGGCGGCAAGGGCGTGCTCAAGGACGCCGCCCGGAAGGTGATCCCGGCCGACGTCATCGACCGGCCCAAGGGCTACTTCCCGGTGCCGGCGATCATCGACCTGCACGGTGACTACCTGGAGACGGTGCGCGCGGCGCTGCACGCGCCGGAGGCGCGGGAGCGGGGTCTGTTCCGCCCCGAGCACGTCGACCGGCTGCTGGCCGACCCGAACGCCCACCGCACCACGCTGGGCGCCAACCAGCTGTGGCAGGTGGGGCTGCTTGAGCTCTGGCTGCAGCGGCACGGGATCCGCTGACCGGCGTGTGACGGACCTCGCGGCGTGGTGCGGAAGGGTGCGCCGCCGGCGTCTGCTCCACTCTGCCGGGGCCCGCTGACCGGCACCGGGCCCCCGAACGACGCCGACGAGGAGATGCCATGACCGACGTGCTGCGCCGGACCGGCCTCTCCACCGCCGTGCGGCTGGCGATCGCCGAGATCGCCGGCGCCTCCGGCGCCTGGACCCCCGCGCTCGCGCCGACGGGTGACCGGATCGCCTACGTCAGCGACCGCTCCGGGCTGCCGCGGCTGGAGGTGGCCGCGCTCGACCAGCACACCCCGCCGGCGGTGCTGTCGGGCGCCGGCGAGGAGGTCGTCTCGGTGGCCTGGTCGCCGGACGGCGAGTGGCTGGCCTACCTGGTCAGCCCCGGCGGCTCGATCTGCGCCGAGCTGTGGGCGGTGCGCCCGGACGGCACCGACCGGCACCTGGTCGCCGGTGAGGACCCGCGCGCCACGGTGTTCGCCGGCGGCTGGACGCTGCAGCCGGGCCACTACGTCTGCTCGATCGCCCCGGGCGACGGCCCGGACGCCGACGTGGTGCTGGTCGACGTCGTCAGCGGGGCGCACCGCACGCTGGCCCGCGGCGGCTTCCTCGCGGTCACCGCCGTCGCCGCCGACGAGCGGACCGTGCTGGCCCGGCGCGGTCCGCGCGGGCACCGGCACGTGGTCACCGTCGACGTCGCCACCGGCGTGCAGCGGCGGGTCATCCCGCTGGGGGCGCCGGGCGGCGCGGCCAGCGAGGACGGGCGGTTCGCCCTCGACGGCGCGGCGGTCTTCCTGCGCGCCGCGCTGCCGCCCCGGCCGGGGGTGCCCCGCAGCGACCGGACCGCGCTGCTGCGGGTCCCGCTGCACGGGGACGACCGCGTCCCCGGCGAGGCGGAGGTGCTCGTCTCCCGGCCCGACGCCGACCTGGACGCCTACGCGGTCCGCCTCGACGGGACGGTGATCTGCGTGTGGAACTGCGACGGCGTCACGCAGCTGGAGATCCGCCGGGTCGCCGACGGCGGGCTGGTGCGGTCGGTGCCGCTGCCGCAGCCGGTCATGCCCGGCTGGTCGCTGGCGGCCGACGGGCGCACGCTGCTGGCCGAGCTGACCGGCCCGACGGCGCCCCGCGCGCTGTACCGGGTCGCCCTGGACGGTGACGGGGAGGAGCCGGCGCCGCTGCCCTCCACGCCCCGCCGGCCCGACCCGCGGCTGCTGGTCACCCCGGTGCGCTGCGAGTACCGGTCGTACGACGGCACCGAGCTCGACGGCTGGCTGTACACCCCGCCGGGTGCGCAGGGCCCCAACCGCACCGTGGTCAGCTTCCACGGCGGCCCGGAGGGGCAGGAGCGGCCCGCGTACTCCCCGCTCGCCCAGTCGCTGGTCGCGGCTGGGCTCACCGTCTTCGCGCCGAACGTGCGCGGCTCCGGTGGTCGCGGGCACGCCTTCATGGCCGCCGACGACCTGTACGCCCGGGAGGCGTCCTTCGCCGACGTCCCCGCCACCGTCGACCACCTGGTCGCCAGCGGCATCGCCCTCCCCGGCCACCTCGGCGCCTACGGGTGGTCCTACGGCGGCTTCCTGACCCTGGTGGCGCTGACCCGCTGGCCGGAGCTCTTCGCCACCGGCGTGACGCTGGCCGGGATGAGCGACCTGCGCACCTTCTTCGCCGGTACCGAGCCGTGGATGGCGGCGGCGTCGGTCACCGAGTACGGCGACCCGGTCACCGACCGGGACATGCTCGCCGCGATCTCCCCGATGACGATGCTCGACCGGCTCCGCGCCCCGGTGCTGCTCACCCACGGCGACCGGGACACCAACGTGCCGGTGCTGGAGTCGGTGCAGGCGCACCAGGCGCTGGCGGCGCGTGACGCCCCCGCGGAGCTGCTCCTCTTCCGGGGGGAGGGCCACACGATCGTGGGGCGGGAGAACGTGCTGCACCTGTCGGAGCGGGTCACGGAGTGGTTCGATCGCTGGCTGTGAGCCAGCCGCCGGTCAGCCCCCCGGCCCACCCCGCAGGAGACGACCGGCGATGAGCGAGACGGCCGGCGTCTTCGCCCGCTACCCCGGCTCCACCACCGACGAGGCGGTCGACGCCTCCGGCCGGGTGCGCGCGGACTGGTCCCCCGTGGCGCGCGTGCTGGACGAGCTCGGTGGCGAGGGGATCGCCGCCACTGCCCTCGCGGTCGGCCGGGAACGCGAGATGCGCGGCGTCGTGCTCGGCAGCTGGTTCGACGGACGGTTCACCGAACGCCCACTGCCGCTGTGCCCCGTGCCGCGGCTGCTCCCGGCCGCCGACTGGGCGCACCTGGCGCGCGGGGTCGAGCAGCGCGCCCGCGCCCTGAACGCCTACCTCGCCGACGTCTACCGCCCCGCCGGCCGGCGCCGCAGCGACCCGGACGGCGGCCCGGAGGTGGTGCGCGCCGGGGTGGTGCCCGCCCGGCTGGTCAGCGCGAGCCCCGGCCACCGCCCCGACGCCGTGGAGCTGGGCACCCCGACCCGGGCCCGGGCCACCGTGGTGGCGTGCGACCTCGTGCAGGGGCCCCACGGCTGGGTGGTGCTCGCCGACGAGCTGCGGATGCCGGTCGGCATCGGCTACGCCCTGGCCAACCGGGACAGCGGCCGGGCCGCGCTGCCCGGCCTCTACGCCGACGCCGAGGCGCGCGGGCTGGCCGACCCGGCCGGTGCCGTGGCCGTGCTGCGGGCGGCTCTGGCCGAGGCGGCCCCACCTGCGTGCAGCGGCACCCCCCGGCTGGCGGTGCTCAGCGACGGGCCGGGCAGCACCAGCTGGTTCGAGCACCGGCTGCTCGCCGAGGCGATGGGCGTGCCGCTGGCCACCCCGGACACCCTGTGGGCGACGCCGGCCGGCGGGGTCGCCGTCCAGGTGCGTGGGGAGCGGGTGCCGGTCGACGTCCTGTACCGGCGGGTCGACGAGAGCGAGCTCGCCGGCCGCCTCACCGTCGGTGGGCCGCCGCTGGGCGTGTTGACCGGGCAGGCGGTGCGGGCGGGCCGGCTGACCCTGGCCAACGTGCCGGGCAACGGCGTCGCCGACGACCCGGCGCTGCACCGGTACGTGCCCGAGCTCATCCGCTTCTACCTGGCCGAGGAGCCGGTGCTGCCCGGCGTGCCCAGCTGGTCGCTCGCCGAGGACGCGCACCTGGCCGAGGTCCGCGACCGGCTGCACGAGCTGGTCGTCGTCCCGGTCGACGGCTACGCCGGGCAGGGCGTCGTGCACGGGCCGCGGTGCTCGGCCGCCGAGCTGGCCGAGCTGCACGCCGAGGTGGTGGCCGCGCCGCACCGCTTCGTCGTCCGCGAGCCCGTCGAGCCCTCCACGGTGCCCACCGTCGTCGACGGGGTGGTCCGGCCGCGGCGCGCGGGCCTGCGGGTGTTCGCCGTCGCCGGCAGCAGCACGCGGGTGCTGCCCGCCCCGCTCACCCGCGTCGCGGCCGACGAGGACGCCCTGCTCGCCGACGAGGACGCCGGCAGCAAGGACACCTGGCTGCTCAGGTGACGAGAAGGATCTCCCGTCCCCCTCGCAGGCTCGCGGCGAGCCTCCGGACGGGGCCTTACAGCCGGCCGACGACGTGGTCGATGCAGGCGGTCAGCGCGCTGACGTCGTCGGGGTCGACCGCCGGGAACATGCCCACGCGGAGCTGGTTGCGGCCCAGCTTCCGGTAGGGCTCGACGTCGACCACGCCGTGCGCCCGCAGCGTCTTCGCGACCAGCGCCGCGTCGACCGACTCGTCGAAGTCGACCGTGCCCACCACCAGCGAGCGGTGCTCGGGGTCGGTGACGAACGGCGTGGTGTAGGCCGTCTCCTCCGCCCAGCCGTACAGCCGGCTCGAGGACTCCTGGCTGCGCGCCACCGCACCGGACAGCCCGCCGAGGCCGAGCATCCAGTCGATCTGGTCGGCCAGCAGGAACAGCGTGGCGACGGCCGGGGTGTTGTAGGTCTGGTCCTTGCCGGAGTTGTCCACCGCGATGGACAGGTCCAGGAAGCCGGGGATCCAGCGGCCCGAGGCCTTGATCTCCGCGACCCGCTCCAGCGCCGCGGCCGACATCAGCGCGATCCACAGCCCGCCGTCGCTGGCGAAGGACTTCTGCGGGGCGAAGTAGTAGACGTCGCACTGCTGGACGTCGACCGGCAGCCCGCCGGCGCCGGAGGTGGCGTCGACCAGGACCAGGGCGTCGTCGTCGGCCCCGGCCGGGCGGAGCACCGGCGCCATCACGCCGGTGGAGGTCTCGTTGTGCGCCCAGCCGTAGACGTCGACGCCGGCCTCGGCGGCGGGCAGCGCCAGCGAGCCGGGGGCGGCCTTCGCGATCGTCGGGGCGTCCAGGAAGGGCGCCTCGGCGACCCCGGAGGCGAACTTCGCGGAGAACTCGCCGTAGCTGCCGTGCGCGCTCTTCCGGCGCACCAGCCCGATGGTCGCGGCGTCCCAGAACGCCGTCGTCCCGCCGTTGCCGAGCACCACCTGGTAGCCCTCGGGCAGGTCGAACAGCTGGGTCAGCCCCTCCCGCACCCGCTTGACCAGGCCCTTGACCGGGGCCTGCCGGTGGGAGGTGCCCATCAGGCCGGCGCCGTCGGTCGCCAGCGCCTGCAGCGCCTCCGGCCGGACCTTCGACGGCCCGCACCCGAACCGTCCGTCCTTCGGCAGCAGCTCGGTCGGGATGGTGATGCTCATGCTCGTCGTCCTCAACGTCCGGGGGCGGGGTGCACTTTCGGTGCCGAAAGTGGGGCGGTGCAGTCCTTCAGGCGCGGGTGGTGAGGGGCTCGATGGTGTCCCAGCCCTCGACGTCCTGCGGCTTGCGCGGGTCCGGGCCGACGTAGCGGGCCGAGGGGCGCACCAGCCGGCCGGTGTTCTTCTGCTCCAGGATGTGCGCGCACCAGCCCGCGGTGCGCGCGCAGGTGAACATCGAGGTGAACATGGAGCTGGGCACCTCGGCGAAGTCGAGCACGATCGCCGCCCAGAACTCCACGTTGGTCTCGATCGGCCGGTCCGGACGCCGCTCGCGCAGCTCCTTGAGCGCGGCCTGCTCCAGGGCGAGGGCGGCCTCGAAGCGCGGGGCGCCCAGCTGCTCGGCGGTGCGGCGCAGCACCCGGGCCCGCGGGTCCTCGGCCCGGTAGACCCGGTGGCCGAACCCCATCAGCCGTTCCTTGCGGTCGAGCAGGTCCTTGACGTAGGCCTCCGCGTTCCCCGACTGCTCGACCCCGTCGAGCATGTGCAGCACCCGCGAGGGGGCGCCGCCGTGCAGCGGGCCGGACATCGCACCGATCGCGCCGGACAGCGAGGCGGCGACGTCGGCGCCGGTGGAGGCGATGACCCGGGCGGTGAAGGTGGAGGCGTTCATGCCGTGCTCGGCCGCGGAGGTCCAGTACGCGTCGACGGCGGCGACGTGGCGCGGGTCGGGCTCGCCGCGCCAGCGGACCATGAACCGCTCGACGATCGTCGCGGCCTCGTCGACCCGCTTCTGCGGCACGGCGGGAACGCCGATGCCGCGGGCGGACTGGGCGACGTAGGACAGCGCCATGACCGCGGCGCGGGCCAGCTCGTCGCGGGCCTCCTCGGCGGAGATGTCCAGCAGCGGGCGGTAGCCCCAGATCGGGGTGAGCATCGCCAGCGCGGCCTGCACGTCGACCCGGACGTCGCCGGTGTGCACCGGGATCGGGAAGGGCTCGGCCGGCGGCAGGCCGGGGCCGAACTGGCCGTCGACCAGCAGGGCCCACACGTGCCCGAAGGTGACCTGACCGGCCAGGTCCTCGATGTCCACGCCGCGGTAGCGCAGCGCGCCGCCGTCCTTGTCCGGCTCGGCGATCGTGGTCTCGAAGGCGGTGACGCCCTCCAGGCCGGGGACGAAGTCGTCAGCCATCTCGCATGCTCCCTTGCGCGCGGGTGGGGGTGGACGCCGGTGCAGGTCGGTCCACAACTTAGGCCGTGCTGGGTGCCCGCGGTGCAGCCGGGCACCCGGTCGCCCGGCGGTGCGCGGTGCAACGGTGACAGCATGGCGGCGTGCCCGACCTGATCCGCATGCGCAGGGACTACGACGCCCAGGGCCTCTCCGAGGAGACCGTGGCCCCCACCTGGGTCGAGCAGTTCGACCGCTGGTTCGCCGACGCGGTCGCCGCCGAGCTGCCCGAGCCCAACGCGATGGTGGTGGCCACCGCGGACGCCGACGGCGTGCCCGACGCGCGGATCGTGCTGATGAAGGGCTACGACGCGGGCGGCTTCGTCTTCGGCACCAACTACGCATCGGCCAAGGGGGCGCAGCTGGCGGTCAACCCGCGCGCCGCCGTCGTCTTCCCGTGGCACGTCCAGCAGCGGCAGGTGCGGGTCTCCGGCACCGTGGAGCGCGTCGGGGAGGCCGCCTCCGACGCGCTCTGGGACCCCCGCCCGCGCGGGGCGCAGCTGGCCGCCGTCGCCTCGGTGCAGTCGACCGTCGTCGACTCCCGGGACGAGCTGGTCGAGCGGATGCGGCTGCTGGACGCCGAGACCGCGGACGGGCCGGTGCCGCGGCCGCCGAGCTGGGGTGGCTACCGGGTGGTGCCCACGCGGGTGGAGTTCTGGCAGGGCGGCCACGACCGGCTGCACGACCGGCTGGTCTTCGTGCGGGATGACGAGGAGGGGGGCGGCTGGGTCCTGCAGCGCCTCGCCCCGTGAAGGGTGAAGGACCGCGCCGCCCCCCACACCTCGCAAGCTCGGCGCGGGACCCTGCGCCGGGGCCTGGCCACCGCGACCCGCAGGCTCGGCGCGGGCCCCTGCAGCGGGGCCGATCACGCGCCGGTGACGGCGAGCGACTGACGCCGGTCGACCCGGTCGAGGGTGGGCTGGGCGTCGAGGAGCCGACGCCGGTGCCGCGCCGCCGGGGCTGGGCGATCGACACCACCCCGCTGCGCAACCGCGCCTACCGCCGGGTCTTCGGCGGGGTCGCGGTCACCATGCTCGGCCAGCAGATGACGCTGGTCGCCGTTCCGTACCAGGTCTACAGCCTCACCGGCTCGTCGCTGATGGTCGGGCTGACGTCGGTGGTCGCGCTGGTGCCGCTGGTGGTGTTCGGCCTGCTGGGCGGGGCGATCGCCGACGCGATGGACCGCCGCCGGCTGATGGTGATCAGCTCGGTCGGCGCCGCGGTGACCAGCGCGCTGCTGGCGGTGCAGGCGCTGCTGCCCGGCCGCGGCCACCTGTGGGTGCTGTGGGTGCTCGCCGCCGCGGTGTCGGCGTTCGCCGCGGTCAACCAGCCGGCCCGCAGCGCCGTCATCCCGGCCCTGGTCGGCGCGGACGGCGTCGCCGCGGCCAACGCGCTGGCGATGACGGTCCGGCAGGCCGGGGTGATCGTCGGCCCGCTGCTGGCCGGGCTGCTGATCGGCCTGGGCGACCTGTCGATCGTCTACACGGTCGACGCGGTGGGCTTCGTCGCCGCCGTCCTCCTGCTGCGCGGGCTGCCACCGCTGCCGCCCGAGGGGGTGTCCGGCCCGCTGCGGCTGGGCGCCGCGGTGCGCGGGGTGGGGGAGGGCTTCGCCTTCCTGCGCACCCAGCCGGTGCTGCTGATGACCTTCGTCGTCGACGTGATCGCGATGCTGTTCGCCTGGCCGCAGGCGGTCTTCCCGGAGCTGTCCGAGACGACCTACGCCGGCGACGCCAACAGCCTGGGCTGGCTGTTCGCCGGGGTGTCGATCGGCTCGCTGCTGATGGGGCTGACCTCGGGCTGGGTGAGCCGGGTCGACCGGCAGGGCGCCGTGGTGCTGGCCGCGATCGCGGTCTGGGGCGTGGCGATCATCGGGTTCGGGCTGGCCTCCACGCTGTGGCTGGCGGTGCTCTGCCTGGCCGTCGCCGGCGCCGGGGACATGGTCAGCGCGGTGCTGCGCTCCGCGATGCTGCAGACGGCGGCGCCGGACGAGATGCGCGGGCGGATGCAGGGGGTGTTCATCGTGGTCGTCGCCGGCGGCCCGCGGCTGGGCGACCTGCGCGCCGGCGTCATGGCCAGCAGCCTCGGGGTGACCGCGGCGATGGTCTCCGGCGGCGTGGTCATCGTCGTCGCGATGGCCGTGGTCGCCGTCGCCGTCCCGTCCTTCTGGTTCTTCCGGGCCTCCCGCGCGGACGAGGTCGCGGCGCGGGCCCGGGCCCGGATGGCCGGGCGCGCCGACCGCTGACACCTTCGGCGGGCTTGCGCGGGGCCGCAGCGGGTACCGACCCCCCATGGCGCTCCCGAAGGTCCTCGTCCTCGTGCTCGCCGGCGGCCAGGGTGGCCGGCTGGAGCTGCTCACCGAGACCCGGGCCAAGCCCGCCGTCCCGTTCGCCGGGGTCTACCGGCTGATCGACTTCCCGCTGTCCAACTGCGAGCACTCGCAGATCCCCGACGTGTGGGTGTCGGTGCAGTACCAGCCGACGTCGCTGTCCAAGCACCTGGCCGGCGGCCGCCCCTGGGACCTGGACCGGACCACCGGCGGGCTGCTGGTGCTGCCGCCGTTCCAGGCCACCAGTGAGCGGGCCGGCTTCACCGAGGGCACCGCCGACGGGCTCTGGCGGCAGGCCGAGCTCATCCGCGAGTTCGGCGCCGATGCGCTGGTCGTCGTCAGCTCCGACGCCGTCTACAAGCTCGACTACCGCGCCGTCGCCGACGCGCACCTGGAGTCCGGCGCCGAGGTGACCATGGTGACCACCGAGGTCGCCGCCGACGACGCGGCCCGCTACGGGATCGTGCAGACCGACGGCGACCGGGTGACCGACTACGCCTACAAGCCCGACGAGCCGGCGACGACCACCGCCACCAACGAGGTGTTCGTCTTCAGCCCGAACCCGACGCTGGACCGGCTCGAGGCGCTCGACGACGAGGTCGGCGAGGAGGGGCTGGAGGACCTCGGCACCCACCTGCTGCCCGCGCAGACCCGCGACGGCGCCGCCCGGGCGTACCCGCTGGGCGGCTACTGGCGCGACGTCGGCACGGTGGAGTCCTACTGGCAGGCCCACCGGGACTTCCTGTCCTCGGAGCCGCCCATCGACCTGGACGAGGAGGCGTGGCCGGTGCACACCCGTGGCGGCCGGCACAGCGCCGCCCGGGTGCTCGACGGCGCGGCGGTGGAGGGCAGCCTCGTCTCCGGCGGCACCCGGGTCGCCGGGCAGGTCCGCGGTTCGGTGCTGTCGCCGGGGGTGGTCGTGGAGCCGGGCGCCACCGTCGTCGACTCGGTGCTGCTGCCCGGCGCCCGGGTGCGCGCGGGCGCCACCGTGACCCGGGCGGTGCTGGACGACGACGTCGTGGTGGGGCAGGGGGCGACGGTCGGCGGCGACGGCGGGATCGCCCTCGTCGGCCGGCGGGCCCGGGTCGAGGACGGCGCGGAGCTGGCCGCCGGAGCCCGGTTCCCCGAGCCCGAGCGCGGCTGACCACCCCCGCACTTCGCTTTCCGCGCCGAAAGCGGGGCGGGACGGCTCGCTTTCGGCGCGGAAAGCGAAGTGGGGCCGGTCAGGCGAGGGCGGCGGAGACCACCCGCAGGTCGGCGACGAGCGCGTCGTAGGCGGCCTGCCGCCCCTCGTCCGGGGTGCGCAGCACCGCCGAGGGGTGCGTGGTCGCGATGATCCAGGTCTGGTGCGGGGCGTCCTCGTCCTGGTCGGCCTCCGGCACCTGCTCCGCGCCCGGCAGCGTCCAGGGCATCAGCTGGCCGTGCTCGCGGGTGATCCGGAACGACGAGGAGATCAACGCCTTCGCCGCCACCGCGCCCAGGCAGACGACGACCTCCGGCTGCAGGACGGCGAACTCCGCCTCCAGCCACGGCCGGCAGGCGGCGAGGTGCTCGGCGCCCGGTGACTGGTGGATGCGGCGCTTCGGGGTGGGCGTGAACCGGAAGTGCTTGACGCTGTTGGTCACGTAGGCGTCGCGGCGGTCGATCCCCGCCTCGACCAGCGCCTTGTCCAGCAGCCGCCCGGCCGGACCGACGAACGGCTCACCCGTGCGGTCCTCCTGGTCGCCGGGCTGCTCGCCGACGAACACCACGCGGGCGGTCTCCGGCCCCTCGCCGAACACGGTCTGGGTGGCCGGCTCCCACAGCTCGCAGGCGCGGCAGCCCGCCGCGGCCTCCCGCAGCCCGGCCAGCCCGACGCCCTCCGGTGGTCGGGCCGGGGAGTTCTCCGTCGTCATGGCCCGATGACACCGGAAACGGTGCTGTCCCGCAGCATGGGACGCCGCTACCGTCGCGGCCGTTGGGCGACACACCCAGCTGTTCACTTGACGGGACGGAAAGTCGTCCGCCACTCTTTCCGCGACGGAAAGTCAGTCTGGGCGGATCACTGCCCGGCGCCGCGACGACGACGGAGGGTCAGTGCTCGAGATCGACGGCCTGGTCAAGGCCTACGGCGAGAACCAGGTGCTCAAGGGGGTGAGCTTCACCGTCGCACCCGGCCAGATGTTCGGCTTCTGCGGCTCCAACGGCGCCGGCAAGACCACCACCATGCGCATCGCCATGGGCCTGGCTCGCGCCGACGCCGGCGAGGTGCGCTGGAACGGCTCCCCGGTCGACGAGGCGGTGCGCCGCCGGATCGGCTACATGCCCGAGGAGCGCGGCCTCTACCCGAAGATGAAGGTGCGCGAGCAGCTGGCCTACTTCGCCCGGCTGCACGGCATGGACGCCGGCGCGGCCGGCCGCGCTGCCGGCGAGTGGGCCGAGCGCCTCGGTCTCGGGGAGCGGCTGGGTGACCCGGTGGAGAAGCTGTCGCTGGGCAACCAGCAGCGGGTGCAGCTGGCCGCCGCCCTGGTCAGCGAGCCGGACGTGCTGATCCTCGACGAGCCGTTCTCCGGCCTGGACCCGGTCGGCGTCGACTCGCTCGCCGAGGCGCTGCTCGACCAGTGCCGGCGCGGCGTCCCCGTCGTCTTCTCCAGCCACCAGCTGGACCTGGTCGAGCGGCTGTGCGACGCCGTGGGCATCCTCGCCCGCGGCTCGATGGTCGCCACCGGCACCGTCGCCGAGCTGCGCGCCTCGGCCCAGGGCCGGCAGCTCCGGGTCGTCGTCCCCGACGCCCCGGCCGGCTGGGCCGCCGGCCTGCCCGGCGTGCGCATCGTCTCGGAGAGCCGTGGTGACACGGTGCTGGAGCTTGCCCCCGGCGCCGACGACCAGCAGGTGCTGCACGCCGCGGTCGCCACCGGCCGGGTGAACCATTTCGCCTGGCGCGAACCCACCCTGGTCGAGCTGTTCCGCGACGCGGTCAGCGCCACCCGGGCCCCCGAGGCGGTGGCGGCATGAGCACGCCGGTGCGGCACGAGACGACCCCGCAGAGCCCGGCGGCGCTGGTGCGCCTGGTCGCCGCCCGCGAGGTCACGACCCGGATCCGCGACAAGAACTTCCTCATCGGCTCGGCCGTCCTCATCGCGCTGATCGTCGGCATGCTGGTCTTCCAGGTGCTGATCAACAGCGGGGGCGACGAGTCCCGCATCGGCGTCGTCGGCGGCGACCCCGCGGTGACCGCGGCCCTGGAGGACCAGGGCGAGGCGCTGGGCACCGAGGTGACCGTCGTCGAGCTCGACGACGAGGCCGCCGCCCGCACCGCGGTCGAGGACGAGGACGTCGACGGCGCGCTGCTGAGCCCCTCGGGTCAGCAGCCCGAGCTGATCGTCGACAGCGGCGGCGAGAGCACCCGCAACCTGGTGCAGGGCGCACTGTCCAACCTGGCCGTGGCCACCCAGCTCGACCAGGCCGGGGTGCAGCTGCAGCCCGGGCCGGAGGTCCAGCTGACCGCCCTGGACGCCGACGCCGACGACCGGCTGGCCGCGACCATCGTCGCGCTGGTCGGCGTGGTCGTCCTCTACAGCCTGATCATCCTGTTCGGGCAGTTCGTCGCCCAGGGCGTGGTCGAGGAGAAGTCCAGCCGGGTGATCGAGCTGCTGCTGGCCACCATGCGCCCCTGGCAGCTGCTCGCCGGCAAGGTCATCGGACTGGGCCTGCTCGGCCTGGCGCAGATCCTGCTGATCGCCGTCATCGGCGTGGTCGGTGCCCTCGCCTTCGACATCGTGGCGCTGCCCGGCGACATCATCGGCCCGGTGGTCACCGTCGTCGCCTGGTTCGTGCTCGGCTACGCCTTCTACGCCTCGGTCTTCGCCGCGGCCGCCTCGCTGGTCAGCCGGCAGGAGGACCTGGGCACGGTGATCACCCCGACGACGATCCTGCTGGTGGCCGGCTTCGTCATCGCCATCCAGGCCGCGCAGGACCCGGCCAGCACGCTGGCCACGGTCACGTCGTTCGTGCCGGGCCTCTCGCCGATGGTGATGCCGGTGCGGATGGCCGCCGGGGAGGCCGCGGTGTGGGAGGTCGCCGTCGCCGTCGTCCTCATGCTGCTGGCGATCGCCGCGGTGGTGCGGATCGGCGGCCGGATCTACTCCGGCGCGCTGCTGCGCACCAGCGGCAAGGTCAGCATGCGCGAGGCGCTCAAGGCCGAGCGCACCTGAGGAAGGGCTCTCCTGCCCCCACCGCTCGCCAGCTCGCGGCGGGCCCCTGCAGGAGGGCCGCCACCGCTCCCGGCCCCTCGACGCGAGGGGCCGGGAGCTCAGGCTTCGCGCAGGCCGGTGAGCGGGCCGCGGTAGGGGTACGCCGCGGGACCGGTCACCCCGGGCCGGGCGGTGAACAGCCGCCCGGCCTCGGGCTGCGCGGTGCGGGCGGCGTAGTCCAGCCCGTGCGCGGAGGTGCTGATCACCAGCAGGTCGCGGTCTGGCCCGGCGAAGCAGCAGCTCGTGGCGTTCTCGGTGGGGACGTCGACCTCGGCCAGCGGCTCGCCGGCGGGTGACCAGCGGCGCACCGCGCGCCCGCCCCACATCGCCGTCCACACGCAGCCCTCGTCGTCGACGACCAGCCCGTCGGCGACACCGATCGAGCCGTCGAACCGCAGGAACTCCCGCCGCCCCGACAGCTCGCCGGTGTCCAGGTCGTAGTCGAAGGCCCACACCACCGAGTCACCGGAGTCCGACAGGTAGGCGGTGCGGTCGTCGGGCGACCAGCCCAGGCCGTTGGAGATCGTCAGCCCGGGCATCGCGACGGTGACCGTGCCGTCGAGGTCGACCCGGTAGAGGGTGCCGGCGCCCGGTGACTCGTCGAAGGCCATGGTGCCGGCGAAGAACCGCCCCGCCCGGTCACAGGCACCGTCGTTCATCCGCGTGCCGATCTCCTTGGTGCCACCCTCGCGGCCCAGCTCCAGCAGCTCGTGCGCCTCGCCGTCGGGGGAGAGGTGGGTGAACCCGCCGCCGGCGCCCAGCAGCCACCCGCCGTCGGCGGCCGGGACGACGACTCCGACGGTGTCCCCGCCGCGGTGCGCGGCCAGCTCGGTGACCGTCCCGGCGCCGTCCACCCGGCCGCGGCGGACCAGCCCGGCGGTGATGTCGACCCAGAGCAGCTCCCCGCGCGCGCCGTCCCAGACCGGGCCCTCCCCGTGCTCGGCAGGGGACGGGTCGGCGGGTGCGGCGAGCAGCTCGGGCATGCGCTGATCCTGCCCCGTCACCAGCCGGACACACCCGGCCCGGATACTCGTCCCGTGTCCGAAGCCACTGTCGACGTCGCCGACCTCCGCGTTCCCGGGGGCCAGTCCCTGCCCGACGACCGCACCGACGACCTCCAGCTCCGCGAGGACATCCGGCTGCTGGGCCGGGTGCTCGGCGAGGTGATCGCCGAGCAGGCGGGCCCGGAGGTGCTCGAGCTGGTCGAGTCCACCCGCGTCCAGGCGTTCGAGATCCGCCGCGACGAGCGGGACCGGTCCCAGCTCGCCGAGCGCCTCGCCGCCCTCGACCCGCGCAGCGCCAACCACGTCGTCCGGGCGTTCAGCCACTTCTCGTTGCTGGCCAACATCGCCGAGGACGTGCACCACGAGCGGCGCCGCAGGCACCACCGGCGCGAGGGCTCCCCGCCGCAGAAGGGGAGCCTGGCCGCCTCGCTGCAGCTGCTCGACGAGGCCGGCCTGGACGGCGCCACGGTGGCGCGGGAGCTGGCCGGCGCCCTCGTCGTCCCGGTGGTCACCGCGCACCCGACCGAGACCCGGCGGCGCACCATCTCCCAGGTGCAGCGGCAGGTCAGCGAGCTGATCCGGCAGCGCGGCCGGGAGCAGGGGGAGGCCGAGGACCCGGCGTGGTCGGCGCGGCTCTCCCGCGAGGTGCTCACCCTCTGGCAGACGGCGCTGCTGCGGCTGAGCCGGCTCCGGCTGGCCGACGAGATCGACGAGGCGCTGCGCTACTACGAGCTGTCGCTGTTCGACGTCGTCCCGGCGATCAACACCGAGCTGCGCCGCGCCCTGCGGGAGCGGTGGCCGGACGCCGACCTGCTGCGCGAGCCGATGCTGCAGCCGGGTTCCTGGATCGGCGGGGACCGGGACGGCAACCCGTTCGTCACCGCCGACGCCGTCCGCCGGGCCACCACGCGGCAGGCGGCCACCGCGCTGGAGCACCACCTGGCCGAGCTGCTCGCGCTGGGCGCGGAGCTGTCGATGTCCGACCGGCTGGTCCGCCCCACGCCCGAGGTCTACGCGCTGGCCGACGCCGCCCGGGACGACTCCCCGTTCCGGGCCGACGAGCCCTACCGGCGGGCGCTGCGCGGGATGCACGCGCGCCTGGCGGCGACCGCCCGGCGGGTGCTCGGCTCGGTGCCGGGGCAGCAGCCGGAGATCGACCTGCCGCCCTACGGCCTGCCCGAGGAGCTGCTGGCCGACCTGGACACCCTGGACACCTCGCTGCGCAGCCACGGCGCGGGCGCGCTGGCCGACGACCGGCTGGCCCGGCTGCGCGACGCGGTGGAGGTCTTCGGCTTCCACCTGTGCGGGCTGGACATGCGGCAGAACTCGTCGGTGCACGAGGAGGTGCTCGCCGAGCTGCTGGCCTGGGCGGGCGTCTGCGAGGACTACACCGCCCTGGACGAGCAGCAGCGGGTCGAGCTGCTCACCGGGGAGCTGCGGATGCGCCGGCCGCTGGTGCGCCGGGACGCCGAGCTGTCCGAGCTGGCGCGCGGCGAGCTGGACCTGCTGGTCGCGGCGGCCGAGCAGGTCGCGCTGCTGGGCCCCCGCACCATCCCGAACTACGTGATCAGCATGTGCGAGTCGGTCAGCGACGTGCTGGAGGTCGCCGTCCTGCTCAAGGAGGTCGGCCTGCTCGACCCCGACGGTGCCGACGGCCCGCGCTGCTCGGTGGGCATCTCGCCGCTGTTCGAGACGATCGACGACCTGCAGGCCGCCGGCGCGACCCTGAGCGCGATGCTCGACCAGCCGCTGTACCGCGCGCTGGTCGCCAACCGCGGCGACCAGCAGGAGGTCATGCTCGGCTACTCCGACAGCAACAAGGACGGCGGCTACCTGGCCGCCAACTGGGCGCTGTACCGGGCGGAGCTGGCCCTGGTGGAGGTGGCCCGGGCGAATGGGATCCGGCTGCGGCTGTTCCACGGCCGCGGCGGCACCGTGGGCCGCGGCGGTGGCCCCAGCTACGAGGCGATCAAGGCGCAGCCGCCCGGCTCGGTCGCCGGTCAGCTGCGGATCACCGAGCAGGGCGAGGTGATCGCCGCCAAGTACTCCACCCCCGACCTGGCCCGCCGGAACCTGGAGGCGCTGGTCGCGGCGACGCTGGAGTCGACGCTGCTGGACACCGAGGGCCTGGACGACGACGCCGAGGAGACCTACGCGCTCCTGGACGACCTCGCGGAGCGGGCACGCCGGGCCTACAGCGCGCTGGTGCACGAGACGCCGGGCTTCGTCGAGTGGTTCCGCGCCGCCACCCCGATCCGGGAGCTGGCGGAGCTGAACATCGGCAGCCGCCCGCCGTCCCGCAAGGCCGGCGACAAGATCACCGACCTGCGGGCCATCCCGTGGGTGTTCAGCTGGTCGCAGACCCGGATCATGCTGCCCGGCTGGTACGGCACCGGCTCGGCGCTGGAGTCCTGGGTGGACGGTGACGGTCCGGACGGGCGCGAGGCGCGCCTGGCCCGGCTGCAGGACCTGCACCGGCGCTGGCCGTTCTTCCGCACCGTGCTGTCCAACATGGGGATGGTGCTGGCCAAGACCGACCTGGAGCTCGCCGCCCGGTACGCCGCGCTGGTGCCCGAGGCGGAGCTGCGCGACCTGGTGTTCGGGCAGATCACCGCCGAGCACGAGCGCACGGTGCGGATGCTGCTGGCGATCACCGGCGACGACCGGCTGCTGGCCGACAACCCGGCGCTGGCCCGGTCGATCCGCAACCGCTTCCCCTACCTGGAGCCGCTGCACCACCTGCAGGTAGAGATGCTGCGCCGCCGCCGGGCCGGGGACGACGACGAGCTGGTGCGCCGCTGCATCCAGCTGGCGATCAACGGCGTCGCCACCGCGCTGCGCAACTCCGGCTGACGGCCCGGAGGATTCGCTTTCGGCGCTGAAAGTGGGGCGTACCGCCTCGCTTTCGGCGCCGAAAGCGAGGCGGCCCGTCAGCCGCGGGCTGCCTCGATCGCCTCGGCGAGGCGGCGGACGCCCTCGTCGACGTCGCCGGGCTGCACCGCGGAGAAGGCCAGCCGGAAGGCGTTCTCCCCGCCCTCGAGCAGGAAGTCGGTGCCCGGCACGATCGCCACCCCGCGCGCCGCGGCCTCGGCCGAGATCCGGGCGACGTCGTGGCCCTCGCCGGCCGGCAGCGACACCCACAGGAAGTAGCCGCCGTCGGGACGCCGGAAGGTGGCCTGCGGCAGGTGGGTGCGCAGCGCCTGGTCCAGCAGCCCGACCCGCTCGGCCAGCGCGCTCTTCACGGTCTCCAGCGCGCCCTCGTAGCGCGGCCCGGTGACGAACTGGAACACCGTGCCCTGGGCGACCATGTTCGGCGCGATGTAGGTGTTGGTGGCCCGCACCCGGATCCGGTCGATCAGCGCCGGCGGCCCGACCAGGTAGCCCACCCGGATGCCTGGGCAGACGGTCTTGGAGAACGAGCAGGCGTAGACCACGTGGGTGCTGTCGGCGCCGCCGTCGAGCTCCAGCATCCGCGGCAGCGGCTCGCCGCTGAACCGGATGTCGACGTACGGGTCGTCCTCGAACACGAGGAAGTCGTGCTCGTGCGCCAGCTCGAGCAGCCGGCGCCGCTTCGCCAGCGACAGCGTGTAGCCGGCCGGGTTCTGGAAGTTCGGGATGACGTGCGCGAACGCCGGCCGGACACCGCTGCGCAGCAGCTCCTCGATCTCGTCGACGGCGACGCCGTCCTCCTCCAGCGTGACCAGGTGCAGGTCGCCGCCCCGGTTCTTCAGCCCCAGCAGGGTGCGGTCGTAGGTGGGCCGCTCGGTGACCACCGCCGCGCCCGGGGTGACCAGCTCGTCGAAGAGGAACGCGTCGGCCTGCATCGACCCGTTGGTGACCAGCACGTGGCTCTCGGGCACGCCGTGCTTCTCGGCGATCCACCGGCGCAGCGGCACGTAGCCGATCGCCGTCCCGTAGCCGGTCATCCCGGCCGGGTCGGCGTCGAACGCGGCGACGGCGGCCTGCTTGAGGCCCTCGACGTCGACGATGTCGGTCGACGGCGCGCCACGCGCGAAGGAGATGGTGGCCGCGGCCGGCTTGGTCGCCGGGTCGGTCTCGGGCGTCTGGTCGGTGGTGGGACCGGTCACGCCACCGAGTCTGCCGTACCGCGGCTCACTGCTGCCCGGTGGCCGGGGGCCGGTAACGGGCGGTGGCCAGCCAGATCGCCCAGCCGACGGCCCCCGCCAGGAAGGCGACCAGCAGCACGACGGCCCAGCCGGACAGCCCGGTGCCCGCCGCGGCGGCCTGCCCGACGAGCAGGAGCATCGCCGTCAGGAAGAGCATCGTGGCCGCGCCGAACGCGTACAGGTCCGTGCTCAGCCGGTGGCGCAGCTCCGGTTCGTGCTCGGGCGTCTTCCAGTACCGGGCGTGCGGCACGTTGACCAGCTCCAGCGGCAGCCGGCGGGACCACCGGGCGAAGCCGCCGAGGACGCCGGCCAGCAGCACCCCGACCACTC
Source organism: Modestobacter sp. SYSU DS0657 (assembly GCF_054050925.1). Taxonomy (NCBI): domain Bacteria; kingdom Bacillati; phylum Actinomycetota; class Actinomycetes; order Geodermatophilales; family Geodermatophilaceae; genus Modestobacter; species Modestobacter sp. SYSU DS0657. The sequence continues at coordinate 36,171 of NZ_JBJHAG010000008.1, forward strand.
CGGCGACGACGAGGAGCTCACCACGGGACCCCGTGCGGTCCACCTCCCCGCCCGCACCGAAGTGCAGCGGCACGGTGTCCGGCAGGGTCAGCGCCAGGACGGCGACGACGGCGGCGTACAGCAGGCACGAGACGGCGAAGGTGCGGGCGGCCACCCGGTCAGGGTGCCGCAGCGGCGGCCCGGACCGCGGCCAGCAGCGCCTCGCGCTCGTGCAGCGTCGTGCGGTCCCGCCCGCGGGTGGCGCCCAGCGCGACCTCGGCGGCGTCGATCGCCCGCCAGTCCGGCAGCAGCACCGGCTGCACGCCCCGGGCCTGCAGGGTGGACACCAGGTCGTCCGGGTCGCCGCCGGTGCCCAGCCGCCCGGCCGCGGCGTCGGCGAGCAGGCTCGCCACGGTCTCCCGGGCGTCGTGCTTGTTGGTGCCCACCACCCCGGTGGGGCCGCGCTTGATCCAGCCGGCCACGTACTCGCCGGCGCTGACCGCACCGTCGCGCAGCACCCGGCCCGCCTCGTGCGGCACCGTGCCGCCCTCCAGCGGCAGGCCGGGCAGCGGGTGGCCCCGGTAGCCCACCGAGCGGACCACCAGGTCGGCGGCGACGACGTCCAGCTCCCCGGTGCCGGTGGCCCGCCCGTCGGCGTCGACCGTCGTCCGCTCGACCTCGACCCCGGTGACCCGGTCGGTGCCCAGCAGCCGCACCGGGCGGGCGTGGAAGCGCAGCCGGACGACGGGGTTGCCGGGCTCCGCGGTGTGCCCGGAGTACTCGTGCAGCACCGCGAGGTTGCGGGCCACGTGCCGGTCGGCGGCGGCGAGCGCGTCGTCGCCGGGGTCGGTGAGGTCGGCCGGGTCGACGAGCACGGTGGCTTCGGCGAGGTGCCCGAGCTCGCGCAGCTCCTGGGTGGTGAAGGTGGCCTGCGCCGGGCCGCGGCGGCCCAGCACGGTCACGCGTTCGACGGGTGCGGCGGCGAGCGCGTCGAGGACGTGCTGCGGCATCTCGGTCGGGTCCAGCTCGGCGGGCGAGCGGACCAGCACCCGGGCGACGTCCAGCGCCACGTTGCCCACGCCGACCACCACGACGTCGCGGGCGCGGGCCACCGCCTGCTCCACCCGGGCCCGGTCGGCGTCCGGGTGCCCGCAGTACCAGGCGACGACGTCGGTGGCGGCGAGGCTGCCGGGCAGCTCCTCCCCGGGCACGCCCAGCCCCCGGTCGCCGGCCGCGCCGTAGGTGTAGACGACGGCGTCCACGTGCCGGCGCAGCTCGGCGACCGACAGGTCGGCGCCGATCTCCACGTTGCCGACGAAGCGCACCCGCTCGTGGTCGAGCGTGTGGTGCAGCGTCTCGCGCAGCGCCCGCATCTTCCGGTGGTCGGGGGCGATCCCGTGGCGGACCAGCCCGAACGGCGTGGGCAGCCGGTCGATCAGGTCGACGGCGACCGGGACGCCGTCCTGCGCGGCCAGCGCCTCGGCGGCGTAGATGCCCGCGGGGCCGGCGCCGACCACGGCCACCCGCAGCGGGCGCGGTCCGGTCCCGGTCGGCTCCGCCACGTCTGGCATCGTCGTCCTTCCGACGGCCGTGCGCCAGGTCACTCCTGCCGCCGTCCCCGACGACCTCAGGAGGTCTGCGTGTCGTTCGTCATCGTCGCCACCGTGATGCCCAAGCCCGAGAGCCGCGACGCGGTCCGGCAGGCCCTGCTGGCCGCCGTTCCGCAGGTGCACGCCGAGCCCGGTTGCGAGCTGTACTCGGTGCAGGAGGACGAGCAGGGCTTCGTCTTCGTCGAGCGCTGGGCCAGCGAGGAGGCGATGGCAGCGCACGGTCAGGGCGAGGCGCTGCGCACGATGATGGCGACCGTCTCCGAGCACCTGGCCGAGCCGCTGGCCGTGCGGGTGCTGCGCCCGCTGCCGGCCGGTGACCCGGACAAGGGCGCCGTCTAGCGGAAGGACCCCGTCCTCCTCGTCCCTCGCGAGCTCGGGACGAGCCTCTGGACGGGGCCGAGAGACCCCGGGCAGGGTGTCGGCATGACCGACGCCCCGCCCTGGGAACCGCCGCTGGCCGGTACCGAGGCCGAGCACCTGCTCGGCTCGCTGGACCGGCTGCGGACGACGTTCCGCTGGAAGGCCGACGGCCTCGACGCCGCCGGGCTGAGCAGCCGGATCGGCGCCTCGACGCTGACCCTCGGGGGGCTGCTCTCCCACCTCGCGGCGGTGGAGGAGCTGTACTCCACCCACCGGCTCAGCGGGGCGCCGATCGGCGGCGGCTGGGACCCGAGTCGCTGGGACACCGCCGCGGGCTGGGCGGAGACCTGCGCGGGGAAGGGCACGCCGGCGGAGCTCTACGCGCTCTGGGACGACGCCGTCGCCCGGTCCCGGGAGCGCACTGCGGCGGCGCTGGCCGACGGCGGGCTGGACCAGCTGGTGCACACCGGGTGGCCCGACGGCCGGCGGATCAGCCTGCGCCGGCTGCTGTGCGACCTGCTCGAGGAGTACGGCCGGCACACCGGCCACGCCGACCTGCTGCGCGAGGCGGTCGACGGCCGGGTGGGGGAGGACCCGCCCGACGACTGGCGCCCGGTCGGTGCTGGGTGATGGTGCCGGTCCGCGGTCGGCTCGGCGTCATCGGCCGGAGCTGACCCCTACACCGCCTGGCACGTGGGGCACCAGTAGAGGTTGCGGCCGACCATCTCCTGCGTGCGGATCTCGGTGTCGTCGATCCGGCAGGGCAGCCCGGTGCGCCGGTAGACGTAGTGGGCGTCGGCGAGCTCGGCCGGGCCCCGCTTGCGCTGCCGGTCGGCCCGCTCCGTGGTGACGATCCGCCCCTCGCGGACGCCGGCCCGCAGCAGCTTCACCAGGTCCGCCCACATCGCCGCCCAGGTGGCCTCGTCGACGTCCTTGCCGAGCCGAAACGGGTTCACCCGGTGCCGGAACAGGATCTCCGCGCGGTAGACGTTGCCGACGCCGGCGAGCACCTCCTGGTCCATCAGCAGCGCACCGATCGGCGTCTTCGACCGGCTGATCCGGGCGAACGCCTTCCCGGGGTCCGACCGGCGGCGCAGCGGGTCGGGGCCGAGCCGGCCGAGGATCGCGGTGACCTCCGGCTCGGTGATCACCTCGCACACGGTGGCGCCGCGCAGGTCGGTCCACACCCCGGCGCCGTCCGGGCCGTCGCCCTCCCAGCGCATCCGCAGCGCCCCCTTGGCGGGCGGCGGCGTGCCGGTGCCGGTCGTGTACTTCCCGTACAGGCCCAGGTGCACATGCACGGTGTCCGGCCCGAACCGGGCGAACAGGTGCTTGCCGTAGGAGGTCACCTCGTCGAGCACCCGGCCGTCGAGCAGCTCGGCGCCGGCGGTGAACCGGCCCTGCGGGCTGGTGACGTGCACCGGGCGGCCGGCGAACAGCTCGTCCTGCTCCTTCGCCAGCCGGAACAGGGTGTGGCCCTCAGGCACGGGCACCTCGCACGATCACGCCGTCCAGCTTTACCCGAGCCGCCGGTGTCTGCCACGGCGGGTGCCGGCGCCCGGCTGACGAGCCGCGGAGCGGCGGTGGGCAGGAACGGCGCGGCGTCACCCTGCCGGGTGCGGGTCGACCCGGCGAGGGGACGGTCGTTCAGCGGCGGGTGGCGCGGGTGTAGCGGTCCAGGGCGACCAGGCGTTCGTGGGCGTGGTCGACGATCGGCTCGAGGTAGCCGGCCGGGACGCCGCCGGGCGCCGTCCACGGCTCGTGCACGTGCTTGGCGTCCAGACCGCGCAGCTCGGGCACCCAGCGCTTCACGTACGTGCCGTCGGGGTCGAACTTCCTGCCCTGGGTGGTCGGGTTGAACACCCGGTAGTACGGCGAGGCGTCGGTGCCGGTGCCGGCGACCCACTGCCAGCCGTGCTGGTTGCTGGCGAGGTCGCCGTCGACCAGGTGCTGCATGAACCAGCGGGCGCCGAGGGTCCACTCCTGGTGCAGGTCCTTGACCAGGAAGGAGGCGACGATCATCCGCACCCGGTTGTGCACGTAGGCCTCGCCGAGCAGCTGCCGCATGCCGGCGTCGACGATCGGGAACCCGGTGCGCCCGGTCTGCCAGGCCCGCACCAGCGCCTCGGCGTCCGGACCGGAGTCGTAGCCCATCGCCTGCAGTTCGGGCTTGAGGTACTCCCGGGCCGACTCCGGCCGGTGCCAGAGGACGTCGGCGTAGAAGTCGCGCCAGGCGAGCTCGTTCGCGTAGCTCCGCGCCGACTCGGAGTCCTCGACGGCGGGACCGGTCAGGTCGGCCAGCAGGGTGCGTGGGTGGATGCAGCCGTACTTCAGGTACGCCGACAGCCGGCTGGTGCCGTTCGTGCCCGGGGTGTTGCGGCCCTCGGCGTAACCGGGCAGCCGTTCGTCGCGGAAGCGGTGCCAGGCCGCGGTCGCCGCCGCCTCCCCGGCCGGGGGCAGGGCGACCCCGTCGAGGTCCGGGGCCGGGGGTGGCTCGTCGGACCGGACGCCGCCGGTCCAGCGGACGCCGTCCGGGCGGGCGGCGGGGGAGTGCCAGCCGTGCTCCCGCCAGGCGCGGGCGAACGGGGAGAAGACCTGGAACGGCGTTCCGTCGCGCTTGACCACCCGGCCCGGGGAGACCGCGTACGGGGAGCCGGTGCGCACCAGCGGCGCCTCGCCCAGCGCCCGGTCGACGGCGGCGTCGCGGCGGCGGCCGTAGGGGCCGGCGTCGGCGGTGACGTGCACGCTCGACGCCCCGACCTCGGCGGCCAGCGCGGGCAGCACCCGCGCCGGGGCGCCCGACCGGAACACCAAGGCGCCACCGGTCTGCTCGCGCAGGTCGGTCAGGCAGTCGAGCAGGAACCGCCGGCGCGGTGCTCCCGACGGCCCCCACAGCCGGTCGTCGAAGACGAAGACGGGTGCGACGTCACCGCCCGGCCCGGCCGCGTCGAGCGCCGCGAGCAGCGCCGGGTGGTCGGTCAGCCGGAGGTCGCGGCGGAACCAGAGCAGCGCGGTGGGCACCCGGCCGAGCCTAGGGACGCCCCCGGCTCACCGCAGGTCACGGCGGGGGTGCGCTCAGTGGTCGGCGGTGGCCAAGCCGAACGTCGGCTTGTCGTCCTCGGCCACCAGGTCCAGCTCCTCGGGGTGCTCGACCAGGTACTTGCGGACGAACGAGCAGTAGGGGAGCACGGTCAGCCGGCGGTCGCGGGCGGCGACGAGGACGTCGTGCACCAGGCGGGTGCCCAGGCCGCGGCCGCCCATCGCCGGATCGATCTCGGTGTGCGGCAGGGTCATCGAGCCGCCGTCGACGTGGTAACTGGCCAGGCCGACGAGGCGCTCCCCGTCGCGGATCTCGAACCGCCCCTTCTCGGGGACGTCCACCACCGTGATGTCCATCTGCCCTCCACCTCCCGCGCCACCGGCGCCGTTGCCGGGGCTCGTTGCGTGCTGGGACAAGGTAACGGTCACAACACGTCGTCGCCTGCATCTCCTCCGACGAGTTGGACCCCCGCGGCGTTCCCTTCGGCGCCCGCCGGGCGTGGCGGGGCCGCGCCGCGCAGGGGTGGGGAGTGTCCGGCCCAGGCGCGCCCGGTGCCCCATCGGGCCACTCGGCGAGAATGGCGACGAGCGCATTCTTTGCGATCGCGTGAACATCCGCAAACACTTCGCAAACCGTGCGTCCCCTAGTTCTGGCACGAGTCGGTCGTGTCGCGGTCAGCCCATCGGTACTGGTCACGGGGGTGTCGCTCGGCCCTCAGGGGGCGTCCCGAGAGTCGGCTCGCCCGCCGGCGCAGTGTCGTCCGCCACATTGCCCGGGCGTCACGGGCCGATAACAGAATGGCTCGATCGGGCCATTCGTGCATTTTCCGGCCAGCTCCACTGTTAACGTCGTCCACCGAGATGGCGGGTCCTCCCGCCCCCGGCTCGTCGGCCGGCGTCGCGTGAGGCGGGTGGAAGCGCTCGCGGCGCCCCCCGATGCGCCGGAGCCGCGTCGCCAGGCGCTGCTCGCCCGACGAGGGCGGCGCGTCCGGCGGGATGATGAGGCGTTCGACATCGCTCCCGGAGCGGTGCGCCCAGCTGCGTCCCGCCCGGCGGCCGGGTTCGTCCGACGACGAGAGGTGATCGTGCCCGCGATACATGCCGAGGGGTTGTTCAAGGTCTTCGGTCGGCGTCCCGCAGAAGCGGTGCGCCGGCTCCAGGAGGGCGCCTCCGTCGCCGAGGTCAGGGAGCGGGGCGCGACGCCGGCCGTCATCGACGCAGGCTTCACCGTCGAGCCCGGCGAGATCTTCGTCGTCATGGGGCTTTCGGGTTCGGGCAAGTCGACGCTGCTGCGGATGCTCAACGGCCTGCTGCAGACCACCGCCGGCTCCGTGCGCATCGGGGACGCCGAGCTGACCTCGCTGGACGCCAAGGCGCTGCGCCGGCTCCGGCAGGAGCGGATGAGCATGGTCTTCCAGCACTTCGCGCTCTTCCCGCACCGCTCCGTGCTGGACAACGCCGCCTACGCCCTGGAGGTGCGTGGGGTCGACCGCGCCACCCGCCGGACCAAGGCGCGGGAGGCCCTCGCCCTCGTCGGGCTCGAGCAGTGGGCCGACCAGAAGCCGGGTCAGCTCTCCGGTGGCATGAAGCAGCGGGTCGGGTTGGCCCGCGCACTCGCCGCCGAGACCGACCTGCTGCTCATGGACGAGGCGTTCAGCGCGCTGGACCCGCTGATCCGCCGGGAGATGCAGGACCAGCTGCTGGAGCTGCAGGCATCCCTGGGCAAGACCATCGTCTTCATCACCCACGACCTCAACGAGGCCATGCGCCTGGGTGACCGGATCGCCGTCATGCGCGACGGCCGGATCGTGCAGATCGGTACTCCGGAGCAGATCCTCGAGTCCCCGGCCGACGACTACGTCCGGTCGTTCCTGGCCGACGTCGACCGCGGTCGCGTGTTCACCGCCCGGCACGTCATGGCCGAGCCGCCGACGCCGGTCGACCTGGCGTCCGCACCGGAGCCGGTGCTCGCGCTCATGCGGGAGCGGCGTACCGGCACGGTCCTCGTGGACGACGGTGACGGCCGGGTCGCGGGCGTGGCGACCGAGGCCGCCGTGCGGGCCGCCGTCGCAGCGGGGGACGCCTCCCTGGCCCGGGTGGCGCTGCTGCCCCCGGTGGAGGTGCCGGCGACGACCCTGCTGGCGGACCTGCTCGCCCCGGCCGCGCAGGACGAGGTGCCGGTGACGGTCGTCGACGACGACCGTCGCCTGCTCGGGGTGATCCCCCGCAGCGCCGTCCTCGCGGCGCTGGGTGGCGTGTCCCGCCCCGCGCCTGCTGCCGACCCGGAGCCGGACTCCCTGCACCGGGCCGGCGCGACCGCCCTGACCACGAAGGAGGCCGTTCGTGGCTGAGACCGCGATCCGGGCCGCCGAAGACGGCGCCCTGCCGCAGATCCCGGTGGGCGACTGGATCGACACCGGCTTCGACTGGGTGACCGACAACTTCTCCCCGGTCTTCGACGTGATCAGCGACGTGACCCAGGCCGGCGTGGAGGCCCTGCGCGATGCGCTGCTGTTCCCCCCGCCGATCCTGCTGGCCGTGCTGCTGGCCGTGCTCGGTGGCGTGGTGCGGTCGGTGCGCTTCGCCGTCGTCTCCCTGCTGGGCCTGCTGCTGCTGATCAGCATGCGGATGTGGGAGCCGGCCATGGCCACCCTGGCCCTGGTCCTGGTGGCCGCGATCGTCGCGCTGGTGATCGCCATCCCGGCCGGGATCGTCGCGGCCAAGAGCGATCGGGTCAGTGCCGCCATCCGGCCGGTGCTCGACTTCATGCAGACGATGCCTGCCTTCGTCTACCTCGTGCCCGCGGTGACGTTCTTCGGGATCGGCGTCGTCCCGGGCGTCATCACCACCATCATCTTTGCCATGCCGCCCGGCGTCCGGCTCACCGAGCTGGGGATCCGGCAGGTCGACCAGGAGCTGGTGGAGGCCGGGCACGCGTTCGGCAGCCCGCCGGGGAAGATCCTGCGCGGGATCCAGCTCCCGCTCGCCCTGCCGACGATCATGGCCGGGGTCAACCAGGTGATCATGCTGGCGCTGTCCATGGCGGTCATCGCCGGGCTGATCGGCGCGGCGGGGCTGGGTGGCGTCGTCGTCACCAGCATCTCCCGGCTCGACGTCGGGCTGGGCTTCGAAGGCGGCCTCTCGGTGGTCGTCCTCGCCATCTACCTGGACCGGTTGACCAGCGCGTTCGGCCAGCGGCGGGGGCGGTTGTCCGGCTTCCCGTCCTTCCTCAGCCGCGGCGGCACCGTCGCCAAGGGCGGCCTGGCCGCCAGCGGCCGATCCGCCAGTGCGGTCCTGCCCGCCGAGAGCGACCAGACCACCCGGACCGAACCTGCCCGGTAGCCGATCGGGACGGCCCGACCGGGTCGTCCGTCGGCACACCGGAGCACCAACGGTGCGCGGGGCAGTCGACCGCCACCAGAAGTAGGGAGAGGAACCACAGAAGAATGAACAAGAACCTGACCACCCGGGGCGCCCGCCTCGCCGCCGGCCTCGCCGCCGTCGCGCTCACCGCCACCGCCTGCGGCGGCGACAGCGACGAGGACACCACTGCCAGCGGCGGGACGTCGTCCGGCAGTGACTGCGAGAGCGTCAACCTGGGCTTCATCCCGTCCTGGACCGACGGCCTGAGCATGGCCTGGCTGTGGGACGGCATCCTCGGCGAGCAGGGCATCGAGGTCGAGATGACCGAGATCTCCGAGGCGGCCCCGCTGTACGCCGGCCTGGCCGGCGGCGACGTCGACGTCTACCCCTCCGCCTGGTCCGAGGTCACCCACGCGGCCTACATGGAGGAGTACGGCGACCAGGTCGAGGACCTCGGCGCCTGGTACGAGGGCGCGGTGCTGACCTTCGCCGTCCCGGAGTACACCGACATCGACTCCATCGCCGACCTGGCCGGCAACGCCGAGATGTTCGACGGCCGGATCGTCGGGATCGAGCCCGGCGCGGGCCTGACGGCGACCACCAAGGACAGCGTCATGCCGACCTACGGGCTGGAGGAGGACTACACGCTGGTCGAGTCCTCCACCACCGCGATGCTCGCCGAGCTGCAGGCGGCGACCGACGCCAACGAGGACATCGTCGTCACCCTCTGGCGCCCGTTCTGGGCCAACAGCGAGTTCCCGATCAAGGACCTCGAGGACCCGGAGGGCGCGCTGGGTGAGGCCGAGGGGCTGCACACCCTGGCCCGCGAGGGCTTCTCCACCGACTGCGCCGACGTGGCGTCGATGATGGAGAACGCCACCCTCACCGACGAGCAGTACGGCTCGCTGGAGAACCTGGTCGTCAACGAGTACGGCGAGGGCCGGTACGACGAGGCCGTCCAGGCCTGGCTCGAGGAGAACCCGGACTTCGTGGACTCCCTGCAGAGCTGACCGTCCGCCGCGTTCGCCGCGGCAGCAGCGAGGGGCCCGACGGCGACGCCGTCGGGCCCCTCGCCCGTCCGGGCCCAGCTACTCGGTGGCCGCCGCCCGGCCGCATGCCAGGATGGACGCCGCCGCCCCCGTAGCTCAGGGGATAGAGCATCGGTTTCCTAAACCGTGTGTCGCAGGTTCGAATCCTGCCGGGGGCACCAGCAAGACCGCAGGTCGGCGGCCTGCGGTTCATCGAGCGAGGGCCAGCACCGTCCCTTCGGGGCACGAGGGGGGCACAACAGTCCGCTGACGGGCCTCGTCGAGGCGGTCGGCGACGGCGTCCAGGACGTCGTCGAAGAGGTGCGAGTAGCGGTCCAGAGTCATTGCCGCGCTGGCGTGCCCGAGCATCGACTGGACAGCCTTGACGTTCGCGCCGGAGGCGATGGCGAGGCTGGCGGCCGTGTGCCGGAGCTCGTGGGGCACGAGTCCCGGGAGTCCGAGCCCGGTCGCCGCTCGATCGAAGTGGCGCCGCCGGAAGCCGTGCACCCGGAGAACTTCTCCGCGAGGGGACGTGAACAGCAGGTCGTCCGGCCCCTTGCCGGCCATGAGGGCACCGATGGAGTCCCGCAGGAATCCGGGCACTGCCACCCAGCGGTCGGCGTGCGTCTTGGGCGGACCGAAGATCGCCTGGCCGTTGACTTCGGACATGGCCTCGGCGATGTGCACCCGGCGGACGCCGGGAGCCACTCGGCCCACCCGTATCGCAGCCAGCTCGCCCCAGCGGATACCCGTGTAGGCCAGCATCAGCACCACGACGCCGTCGGAGCCGCACTCCTCGGCCAGGCGGGTGACCTGCTCGTGGCTGAGGTAGCGCTTGTGGACCTTCGGCAGCCGGGGGAGTTCGACGCCGGCCGCCGGGTTGGAGGGGAGGCGTCGGCCCTTGACCGCCTCGTCGAGCATCGACGTCAGCAGGTGGTACGCCTGCCGGGTGGTGGAGGGTGAGACCTGCGTGGACATGTCGGACACCCAGGCGGCGACGTCCTCGTACGTGATCCGGTCCAGGCGGACCTCCGCCCAGCGGGGGAGCACCCGGTTGTTCAGCAGGGACCGGTAGGACGCCACGGTCTTCGGCTTGAGGCGCGTGCGGCCTCCCATCCACTGCTCGGCGTATGCCCCGACGGTCACCCGAGAGCGGGACGGGTCCACGTAGGAGCCGGTGTGCAGGCTGCCCTCGATGAACGTCTTGTACCGCTCGGCATCGGACTTCTTCGTGAAGGTCTTCTTGCGCTGTCGGTTGTTCAGCTCCCGCCACCTGGTCTCCCAGGTCACCAGGTCAGGCTTGCCCTCGCGGGGCCGCACGCGCTTGTAGACGCTAGCCACGGGCTGGCCCCTTCCGCGTCTCCCGCTTGCCGGTCTCGACGGTGAGGTACCAGTCGATCGCCGCGAACAACCAGCGCCTGGTCAGGGTGTTCTTGCCCTCCTTCGGTGTCATGGCCTCGCGCACGGCGTGGACGACGGCCCGGACGTCGTCCTCGCGGGTGTAGAGGTAGGACGGCGCGAACATGTAGCCGCCGAAGGGGTCGTGCGGTCGCGCGGCGAAGTGCCAGTCGGCCTCGGCCTCGGCCTCACCCTCTTGGTCGCTGGCTCCCCGGCTCGGACTGGCCGAGTCGTCGACCCAGTAGTCCCCGCACATCCACTGCCACGCGCGGTGCCAGCCCACGCGCCGGTGGGGGGTGAGGGCCACGACCTGGTCCTCACCTTCAGCGGGCGGCTCAGGCATCAGGAGCTGGCTCGGCGTCACGTTCAGGACGACGGCCAGGGCGACGAGGTCGTCCACGTCGACCCGTCGATCGCCGAGTTCGAGCTTCGAGAGCTGCCCGAGCTTGAGGGGGTGGCCTTCCTCGGCGAGCAGCTCGGCGAGCTCGCGGAGGTCCAGACCCCGTTCGCGACGGAAGCGCCGGACCGTGGGACCGATGCGCTTGCTGATGGGCTCTGGGGTCGGTGTGACAAGTGTGTTCTCCATAACCATGAATCTCCGGTATGTCGTTGCGCGTCGCCGAGAACGTGTGCTGTTCTTGGTCTGCGCGAACGATAGCGCACTGATTCCCGGAAATGGAGAACGATGATCGACAACCTCATGACCGTCGACTCGGTGGCGACGTACCTCGGCGTCCCCGTGGCCACCGTCTACGCCTGGAACAGCCGCGGGCTGGGGCCGAAGCGCTACCGCCTCGGCAAGCACGTGCGGTACCGCCGTGCGGACGTGGACACGTGGGTGGATGCGCGGGCGGCGCCGACCTACGCCCTCCCGTGACGGCCACGACCCTGGACCACTCGTGGGGACCGTCCCTGCAGTCCCTCGGTGCCCGGACCGTCGGCGAGGTGCTGGTGGCGAACCGAGGCAGGTCCCGGTTCGTGGTCGAGGGCCTGATCCACGCCACCACTACCCTGGTCTACGGGCTGAGCGAGGCCGGGAAGAGCTGGCTCATGGTGGACCTGGTGGCCGCCGTGGTACGGGGCGAGAAGTGGCTCGGGCGTGCCGTCAACGCGGGCCCACGGCGTTGCCTGGTCCTGCCGTCCGACTCCGGAGGGCAGTGGGAGTACGCCGAGCGACTCGGGGACAGCTTCGCCGATGGGGTGCTGCTCCACGAGCCGCCTCCCGTCGACCCGGACGCGTGGTCGGCCCTCGCTCGGGCCGCCGTCGAGGCGCAGATCGGCCTGGCCGTGATCGACAACCTCTACTCGTGGGCAGGGGCCGTCGACATGAACTCCAACGCCGAGGTCTCTCGTCCGTTGGCATGTCTCGGCGCCCTGGCTCGCGAAGGGATCGCCGTCGTTCTGGTTCACCACACGAATGCGGGTGGTCGCAAGCCGGCCGGCGTCCACGCGATCCCGGCCTACTTCCGCCACTCGCTGGAGGTCAGGCGCGACGGGTTGCGCAGCCACGGCAACGACGCGGCTACGGCGTCCTACTGGCTGACCCGGGACGGTGGACGCGTCCAAGACGGGGGACGGCAAGTGGGATCGAGGACGGTCGAGGAGAAGCCGAATGCCGGCGGCGGCAAACGGGTTCTGCCACGGCACCAGGAAGCCGTCGCGGCGCTGCAGGAGGCAGGGCCGCCCTACTCCGAACGCGCCCTGGCTCGGCACCTCATGGCCTCCATGCCCAGCGTGAGCACGGAGGAGGCGGGCCGGAGCCTCGTCAAGGCGGTCCGCGCCAAGGGCCTTTGGGCACCCCCCCGAAGGGACAGAGAGGCCCTGACCGCCGGGTGAATCTGCGGGGCGACACCCCGTGGGTGGGTGGGTTGGTTCCCCCCTACAACCCCCCTCCCCACCCCGGTACCGATCACCCCGTGTGCCCGCCCCTGTGGGCGGGGCACCCGACACCCGGGACGGGCGCCAAAAAGCGCCCGGACCAGGTCGTTCATCGGTCAAGGCCTGCCGCGCAGAGGCGCGGCTCGTACGCACGCCGAACGGCCTCATGGCCGGAGGCGCCGAAAGGGCGCCACGCAGGGCGCCCGACGCCCTGGTCCGACCCGCAGCGAGGGAAGGCGCTCCGCGCCACGCCCGAGACCGCGGAGGCCTAGGGCCGCCTCGACCGCCCCCGAAGACCCCACCGCTAGCACCCGCTGGCGGCAACAACCCCTGCCCTCAGCAGGGCCCACAGAGAGCCGCACATGATCGACAAGAACCTGAAGTACTTCGCCTACGACGAGCTCGACGGCGGCCAGCTCAAGCCGCACCAGGCCGAGGGGATCGCCGTCATGGCGACGACGTCGAAGACGGTGTGCGCGGACCCTGTCGGGGCCGGCAAGACCGTGCAGGCCGCCGGTCTGATCGCCCACCTCGCAGAGCGCGGAGGCGTGAGCGAGCACCGGCCCGTCCTCTGGCTCACTGAGGGCACCACCCTCGCCGAGCAGACGGCCCGGGAGCTGAGGCGCTTCCTCCCCGCTCTGACCATCCGAAACCTGGCCGGCCTGCGTGCCATGGACGCATCCGAGGAGCGGCGACAGAGGGCCGTGGCAGAACTCGCCCACGTCAAGGTCATGACGTTCGCCCAGTGGGCTGTCCGCGGGCACCTCTGGCACGGACCCATGTCGGTCGTGATCCTCGACGAGGTGTCGGCCCTCAAGGGCGGTGGAGCGCGCTACACCGCCGCCCGGAGCGCGACGGCGGAGGCTGGACGAGTTCATGCCTTCACCGCGACCCTCTACGAGAACGACCCGATGGAGGTGTGGCACGTCTACTCCCTCCTGCACCTGACCCAGCTGCCCAGCAAGCGCGACTTCGGCATCGATTTCGTCGAGTGGCGGGTCTACGAGACCAACGACCAGCCGTGGGGCTGGATCAGCGCGGCAGCTGCAGCTCGGTTCCGGGACCTGACCTCCGCCCACTACTTCCGTCGAGAGGACTGCCTCGCCACGCTGCGACGACCCGAATACGTCCGGCGCGACGTGCTCTGGGTGCCGCTCTCACGTGAGCAGGCCCAGAGCATGAGGAGGATCGACCGCGAGTCGTGGGGCCTGGAGCGCCTGCAGCGGCAGGAGCAGGTCATCACGGGCAAGTGGGTGCCAAGCACGAGGGCGCGCCGTGCCGCGCAGCTGGTGGACGAACTGGTCAGCAGTGATCGCACGGCGAAGGCCTTGCTGATCGCCGAGAGCATGCTCGAACTGGACGCGGTTGCCGCCGAGCTGAGGACGCGCGGGATCGGCTACGTCGAGCTCCGAGGTGCCACCCGGAAGCAGGACCGTTCCAGCCTGGTCGAGGACTTCCGGGCTGACCCGGACGTGTCGGTCCTGCTCGGGTCCAAGGTGGTCGAGCGAGGGCTCAACCTGCAGTTCTGCCGCTACCTCATCTCCGTCGGGTTGCCGGACAACCCGGCGAGGCTCGATCAGGCGGTCGGAAGGGTCACCCGTCACGGCTCCCCGTACCCCCGGGTGGATCACTGGGTGGTCCTCAACGACCACGAATTCGACCGAAAGGCCGTCGACCGCCTGGCACGAAAGGACGAGCAGGCCGGGCTCTTGCGCAGCCAGGTGCTCTGAGACGTCACGAGGCGCCCGTTCCACACCCCACTTCAGGGGTGTGGAACGGGTGTCTTGCATTCCTCCGTCACGGTCGTTCTTACGCTTGCTCTAGGATTCGAGAGTGGACCTAAGGGAGGCACTCTCAGGCGTTGCCGGGTACAGCCATTCGGCAGGCAAGCTGCAGCCGGCCCAGCAGCACCTCAACGCCGTCCGCTCGTCTCCGCCCGCCGAGACGCCTCTTGGTCTCCGTATCCGTGTGAGCGGTAGCGCCTTCAGTCTTCCTCTTGTGCCGTGGATCGCTCTTCTTGACCCCGACGTCACCACCACGGCGACCGACGGGCTCTACCTGGTCTACCTGTACCGAGCGGATATATCGACTGTCTTCCTCTCCATGAACCAAGGAGCTACGCAGCATCGGAGGGTGGCCGAACAGGCTGGCGCGAAAGGTGTTGCGGCGGACAACGCGGCACTTGTCCAGATTGCTAACGAGACCGAAAAGATCCGCGCTGCACTCGATCCGGCCTTCCTGTCGGGCAGGCTAACCACCATCGACCTCGCGGCGCCCGGCTACCTGCCCCGGGCGTACGAGGTTGGCAACATTGTGGCCGCGGCGTATCCGTTGGACGATCTACCTGAGAACGAGACACTCGCAACCGATCTGCAACAGTTTGCCATGATCTACACCGAGGCCGTGTCCATCAAGAAGGACCTGGCTAGCAAGGGGCAGATCGCCACGTCGAGCGTTTCGGAGAAGAAGAGCGACTCGAAACCGGCTACCGCTCCGATATTCGCTCCGAAGGACAGTGCTGAATACTTCGCGAAGGTGGGCGCAGCGCACCAGAAAAAGACCCGCAAGCATGAATCCCTAATTAAGGCGTTTGGGGAAGACGTCCTAGCCGCTGGGGGGGTACCAGCTACTAACGTGCACCCGCGGGACCTCACGGTGGACAGCGGCGGAGCGCATTGGCTCGTAGAAGCGAAAACGGTGGGGCCTAACGCGGAGGTTGCCGTTCGAGAGGCGATCGGGCAGCTCTACAGCTATCGCCACTTCTTTTACCGTGAATTGGGTGAACCTGACCCTCTACTGTTGGCCCTGTTCAGCGACCCCATAGGCGAGGCGCTCGCCCACCTCCTGCAGTCACTGGATATCGACTACGTCGTCCGCGACCAGTCCTCTTGGGCGGGCACTGAGGCGGCATTGGCGCTGATTGACGCCGCGGGCTGACGGAGCGAGAGACATAATCGACTGCGCATCGTTCACAATGCCCACTAAACTGGGCCGATGTCGTGGACGCTTCACCTGCAGCCCATTCGGAATCCGTGGGCTGATGCGGCCCTACTCGTCGGGGGTCGCGCCCTCTATGTGGCCCAGGCTTTCGAAGATAAGTGCCGATCGCTCCTTCGCTTCGGCCATCTTGTAGACGCCCTTCAGGCGGACCCCGTAGCGAAATTGGAAGAACTTATCGGCTCGGTGCCCCGGGATCGTTTACTCAAGCCGACACTTGTCGAGCTTGCCCGACTCTTCCCTGAGGTGGGTGAGCATGAGGCGGTGCTAACTAGGGCTCGCGAAGCGCGCAACTACATCGCCCATGAGGGGCTGCGCTTCTCAATCCATGACGAACGAGCGGCCGGATTGAAGGCTCGGCTACCTGAACTACATCAGCACGTGGAGCACCTCGCAACGGGCGACAACCTCGTATCGGCGCTGTCGTTTCGCCTCCACGAACCGGATCAGCTCTTCCCTGACTGGCTCGTTGAAACGTATGAATCCATGATTGAAAGCTGGGTGTTTGAACCCCTTCAGGACTTCATTGGTGGAGGTGAGCCGGCCGACTAGGCGATCAGCTCCTTAAAGCGCTTGTGAAGCAGTCCACCAATGGCGGTGCAGGTCCCCGTGGTCTTCATTTCATCCACTAGGCCCTCCAAATCAGCATCATCGAGGGCGAGTACGAACCCGCGGTCGTCAGCGGCAGTGTCGTGGCACGAGGCGAGAACCTTTTTCTTGTCCTCGTAGTGGCGGTACACCAGAAGGCCAACCTTCCCTCGCGAGGGCGAGAACCTTCCTGCGATCTGGTCGAACTCGGGATTAGCAATCGGGCGATCGTAGTTCTTGCACTCGGCTACAACGTTTGCGGCAGGGTAGTGCATAGCGACCCAGTAAAAGAACCCTCCTTCCGCGCCCGCATTCGTGAAGGAGATATCTATTCGCTTGCGGTCCTCATGAATCTTCTCCTGACGAATCGGGTTGACCAGGTCGGGGTAAAGTAGGGCGGCCAATAATGACTCCACCGCGCGCTCGTATTTCGTGGCATCCGTTGGCCCCGGCTTCAGCGTAAGAACCGCCTCCAAGAGTGCGCCATAGTCCGGAGTCGAGGTGGCGGTCGCATCCGCGACCTCCTTGTGGGAAGGGGGCGTAGGGGGGTTCTTTAGTTTATCCGACTTGTACTTGCCCAGCAGGTCGGGTTGCTGTTGGGTTCCATCGACGTTAATTCGCTTTTCTACACCCGGGTCACCCTGGTGCTTAGCGCGGTACTTTCTTTCTACGTCGGACTTGTTCACCTTCCTCTGCCCCGATTTGAGCAGGTAGACGAGCGGCGATTCGGCATTGTTCAACTCTTTGTACTTGAAGAGTTCGAGTACGTAGTGGCGGTAATACTCACTAGGATTGAAGAAAAGCGACCGCCGCACAATCGCCTTGGGGACAAGTATCAGCGGGCCATGCTGCGTGACAGGCAGCGTAAAGGCTTGCTGCCTCCATTGCCTTGTTGCCGCATCCCAGTAGGGCCCAACTGCAACGCCGGGCTGCATCGGTATCCCATGGTAAGTCGCGGTGTCTTGTGTGAATTCGATCAACTGACGGCGGATGATATTTGTGGTGACATCCGAGATTCGATCCTCCCGGACGCCCTCGATGAGTAGGGCAGTATCTTCTAGGTCCTTCACAAGCCCGGTTGCTACCGCCTTGCTGGTGGAGAGCTCCTCGAAGAATCGCTCGGAAAGCCCGTAGCCCACGCCGCTGCCCCTCGATGTGGATGAGAAGCCGAGGTGGGTTGCGTTGTCTTCACCCAGGTAGTCCATGAGCGCCATCGCGCCCTCGGAGTCCTTCGCGACCACCCGATCCAGGACTTGTTGAAAAAACGTTTGAACCGCTGCAGTGCAGGCGTCGCCCCATGGCGACTTGAGCTGCGCGATGGCTGCAGGGTCGATGAAGAGAGGCACGTCGCCGTCTACATCAACGTCGACGAACTCGAACGTCCCCTGACTCCCGTTGAGCTTGTAGAGCTGCGAAACACGCATGTCAGGCCCCCGTTCGCACCCTTGGGTGCCGTCGTCTTGAGGTGCGGAGCTTAGCGTCGCTCACTCCTCCTCGTCGTGTAACCGAGTAGATACGGCAGAAGTCAGCCGGCATCGGGTGTTCGAGTCCGATGCCAGCCGGCTTCTGGTCGTGGAGCTTGTGGATACGCCGCCGATGCGGAGCCGTGCTATGCCAGCCTTCGGCGGTGGAGGTAGAGGTCTGGGATAGCTCCGTCACCCTGACGCTTACGTGCTCACGCTGCGGCAGAGTTCCGATGGTCGAAGTTGGACGAACTCCTCTTCCGGGGATTCATGGTGGACCGGCGACCGTGCTCGCGACGTGTAGCCGCTGCACTCGTCCGTCGGTCCATCGGTTGAGCGCCTCCGGGGATCGGCGTTTATGGCAATACGGTGATCGCGTCAGCCGGAGGGCGGATAAGGACCAACCCTGAGTCGGACCCCTTGACGGACTTGATGTCAGGGGTCAGCTACCGAGCGCCGGAGCTCCTATGCGACTCAGCGTTCGGTCCGCTTGACGTCCCGAACGCTCATCCCGAACAACACGTTCGGACCGTCCGTGTACTTGAAGCTGTAGCCGGCGAGGAGTGCTGCAGCGATCAGTTCACCGTTGGTGACGTACCGGCCGATCGCGCGCTCCACCACGTGCTTCATCGTGTAGCTCCCGACACTGGGTGTCTTGATAGGCGCGATGTTTTCGCGGAGCCACGCGGCGACGTCCACCACCGTGGTCTCGTGAGCGGCGAGCACCGCGCGTTCGGCTGCGAGCTCGGCTCGACGCTCACTGGGTGACTTCCGGCGAGAGTCGAAGACGCCGATGCCGAAGCTGTTGAGGAGCGGGTGTTCGCGCATCACGTCGCCGAGAGTCGGTGAGGTGAGCTGTCGGCGGGCCTCCATGTACGGCGCGCCGGTGGCGGCCATCTGTGCCCGTACGGCGGCCTTCTGGCCACGATTCCTGGTCATCATGTTCTCCAAGTCGCGGAGCGCCCCACGTTCGCCCCGCCATGGATGGATGAAGACCTGGCGGAACGCTGTTGCGCGATTCGGAGAACCTTGTCCTCGACGTCAAGGTGAACGTGGGTCACATGACTCGGAGCGGGCAGGCGCGACTGCCGACGTCGAGTGTACTCCTGCCTAGGCCTGGACGGACCATCTGGCTGGCGTCCGCCAGGGTCTGGGCTAGAAGCGTGTCTCTGTCCGGTGGGGCCGCAGACCCACAGGCGTGCCAGCATCGTTGCGATGACCGCGCGTGACCGAACCCGTCAGGCTCTGCTGGCGCTGCGGGAGGAGCTCGTCCGCTTCGAGGCTTCAACACGATTCGTGCCGCAGTCGTCCCTGGACCCCGCTTTCGTCTCCTGGTGGGCCAGGGTCCAGTTGGCGCTGCCGAGAGCTCTGGGGCATGACCACCCCATCACAGCTCAGATTCTCGGTATCGACTGGCAGAAGCCGCTGAGGGTCGGGGATCAGGTGATCCGGCCGCAAGGGCTGTCCATCGTGGCGCGACGGGAAGTCCTGGGTCTACTGGACGCTGCTGTCCACGAGCTTGAGTGGTTAGCGGCCGACGCCGGCGTCTTTGATGCCTCCGGAGTGGACCCTGAGCTGTGGGCCTTCATCGCCACGGACGTTCGATCCGAGCACTGGGGGAAGGCAGTCACGCAGACAGGACTTTTCACGGAAGATCGGGTCCGTCGTTGGACGGGCCAGCCGGCCGTCCTCGTCGGCCAGGCTCTCATGAGCTCGGTGTTCGGAGACAAGGGCAATACCGCCTCGGGGCTACTGACGCGGAGAGGGAGGGGTGGCACCTTCTCGCCCGAGGTATTGCCATGGCGCTGCGCAACCCTGCGGCTCACCGCATCGTCAACCGATCAGATCACCGCCTCTTCGCGTTCGGCGTCATCGGGGCCAGCAGTCTCTTGCTCACCCAACTCCGCTTCGATCACGCGAGTCACTTCATCGACTTGTCGCCGGCCCACCCGGACGAGGCACCCGCCGACGCGGCGGCGGTGACCGAGTAGAACCCGCTTCCGGGCCACTCCCTACCCCTGTTCCTCCGGCGATTGTCGGCGGGGGTAGTACCTGGAAGAACAGCATGCAGGCTTAACAACCCCGGGTCGCCCGGGCGGGGCCGGGGCACGACGGGGGCACGTGAAGACGATGACCGGCGAAGATCACTGACAAGCGACGGAGGCAAACCGGCTGGTCAGCTCGGCGGTGAATCGAAGCCGAGCAGGTAGCGGCGTAGCCCGAAACGGATTCCTAAACCGTGTGCCGCAGGTTCGAATCCTGCCGGGGGCACTCCCGTGGTCGGCCGCTGTCCGACGCTGATGGCGGACTGCCTTCGCCTGGCGGCGTGGGCGGCCGCCCGGGAGCATGACCCTCCGTGCCACCGGAGCCCCTGCCGCGGTTGTTCGTCGTCGGCTGCCCGCGCTCGGGGACGACGCTGCTGCAGTCCTTCCTCGCCGCGCACCCGGACGTGCAGGCGTTCCCGGAGACGCACTTCTTCTACCGGCTGCCGACCGATCTCGACGCCCCGATCGCACCGGACCTGGCGCGGGACCTGCCGGAGATCGCCGGCTTCCTCGGCCGGCCGGCGCTGCGCTGGCCGGAGCCCGCCACCGGGCGGTCGGTGGCCGAGGCGTTCCTGGCCACGGCGGGGGGAGTCACCCGTGCACACGGCCGGCGCACCTGGGTGGAGAAGACCCCGGCCAACCTCTACGCGATCGACCGGGTCGAGCAGCTGGTGCCCGGGGCGCGCTTCCTGCACATCCTGCGCGACGGGGCCGACGTCGTGGCGAGCCTGCGCTCGGTCTCCACGGGGTGGGGGAGCACCTACACCGTCGACCAGGCGGTGGACCTGTGGGCCGAGTGCGTCGGGATCACCGCCGAGCACCGCGGCCGGCCCGGGCACACGGTGCTGTCCTACGCGCGGCTGGCCCAGCACCCCGACCAGGTGCTCCGCGCGGCCTGCGCCGACGTCGGGCTGCCTTACGACCCGGCGATGGTCGCCGGGCGGGCCGGCGCGGCCCAGGGGCTGATCAAGGACTTCGAGACCTGGAAGGGCGACAACACCGGCCCGCTGGTGCACCGCCCCCGGGAGAAGTTCGGCCGGGTCTTCGACGCCGAGACCCAGCGGCACGTGGAGAAGCGGGTCGCCGAGGTCCCCGTTCCCGAGCTCACCGCCGACTGAGCAGGAGCACGGGCCGCCGGGGCTGGCTACCGTGCAGGGATGGGTGCGGTGATCGCGGTCGTCGTGGTGCTGGCCCTGCTCGGCGTCATCGCGGCGTGGGGCTGGGCGGTGGCGCGCGGCCCGGCCGGACCGCCGGCGCTCTCCGAACGTGACCGGGCGCTGCGCGCCCAGGCGATCGCCACGGCCCGCTGGACCACCGCCCACGACGAGGTCGACGGGGTCACCCGGGTGCTGCTCCGCCGCGCCTGCACCGGTCCGGACGGGCGCCCCGAGGTGCTGGAGGAACGGGTCTTCGAGACCTTCCCGGCCCGCGACCCGCTGTGGGAGGCGCGCTTCACCGAGGCGATGGCCGGCGCGCGGTTCCGCTGCCAGTACCTCAACAACGAGGAGGGGCTCGGCGGGACCTGACCGGGGCAGGGGAGGATGGCCGGCATGGGTCAGGTCGTCGCCACCACCGAACGGATCGTCCGCGCGCCCGCCGAGCAGGTGCGCGCCGCGCTCGCGGACTACGCCGTCACCCGCCCGCGGATCCTCCCCGAGCAGTACAGCGAGTACCGGGTGGACGCCGGTGGCGACGGCGCCGGCACCCGTGCGCACTGGCGGCTGCAGGCCACGTCCAAGCGGGTGCGGGTGCAGGACGTCACCGTCAGCGAGGCGCCCGACGGCTCGCTGGTGGAGACCGACGCCAACTCGAGCATGATCACCACCTGGAGCGTCCGGCCCGCCGACGAGGGCGTGAGCACGGTCCGGGTGAGCAGCACCTGGACCGGCGCCGGTGGCATCGGTGGCTTCTTCGAGCGCACCTTCGCGCCGAAGGGGCTCGGCCGCATCCACACCGCGGTGCTCGACCGGCTGGAGCAGGCCGTCACCACCGGCTGAGCCGCCTCCCTCCTGGGGATGAGGTGCCGTCAGGGATCCGCCGCGACCTGTCGACAACACTCCGGTGAGCGATCTCCAGCACGGCACCGGGCTCAGCTCGGACCCGAGCGCGGCCGTGGCCGGCCGCAGCGCCGCCGCCGCGGCGGTCGCCGGCCTGCCGTCGGGCAGCCCCGCGCTCGTGCTGGTGTACGCCTCGGTCCGCTACGACCTCGCCGAGCTGCTCTCCGGGATCCGCTCGGTGACCGGGGACGCGCCGCTCGTCGGCGCCACCAGCTGCGGCCACTTCGCCGGCGCGCAGGTCGCGGGCCCGGGCACCGGCGTCGCCGTCCTGGTCCTCGCCGACGGCGACTACCGCTTCGGTGTCGGCTGGGCCGAGGGCATGAGCACCCGGCCCACCGAGGTCGGCGCCGAGGTGGTGCGCGCCGCGCGCGCCGCCACCGGCGACCACGACCTGCCGCACGCGGCGCTGCTGCTGCTCACCGACGGACTGGTCGGTGGCCAGCAGTCCGTCGTCGCCGGGGCGCACCGGGCGGCCGGGGCCAGCGTGCCGATCGTCGGCGGGGTCGCCGGGGACGACTGGCAACTGACCAGCACCAGCGTGCTGATCGACGACACCGCCCGCACCGACGTCGCCGTCGGTGTGTGGATCGCCTCCCCGCGCCCGCTGCGCGTGGCCACCGCGCACGGCTGGACACCGGTCGGGCCGCCGCAGCTGGTCACCCACGCCGAGCAGGCCGTCATCCACGAGATCGGCGGGCAACCCGGCGCGGCCGTCTACGCCGCCGCCGTCGACCGGGACGAGGCGCCTCGGCGCGGGCTCAGCGAGGCCGTCGCCGAGAGCTCCTACGCCCTCGGCGTCCTGGAGCCCGACGGCTCGCACCTGGTCCGCGCGGTCTTCACCGCCGAGTCCGGCGACCTCACCTGCTTCGAACCGGTGCCCACCTTCGCCGCCGTCCAGGTGATGAGCGCCGAGCGGGAGGTGCTGCTCTCGGTCGTCGACGACGTCGCCGCCGGGGCGCTGGGCACCGGGGAAGAGCAGGTGCTGCTCACCTTCGACTGCGCGGCACGGCAGACGATCCTCGGGGACGCCATCGGCGAGGAGATCTCCCGGCTGCAGCGCGCGGCGGGCGAGGCCACCGCGTTCGGGCTCTACACCTACGGCGAGTTCTCCCGTTCCCGCGGCGCCGGTGGCGTGCACAACGCCACCCTGACCGCGCTGGCGTTGTGACCGCCGACCCCGCCGCGCTGCCCCGGCTGCGGTGGCGCGGCAGCTCGGGAGCGGCGGAGCCGGAGACCGGCGAGCTGTGGGCGATGGTCGCCCAGGCGCAGTCCGCCGCCCAGGACGCCTACCGGCACTCCGCAGGCCTGGTCCGCATGCTCGACGTCATCGGGCAGGGCGGGCCCCCCGAGCAGCTGGCCGCCCGTGCGGTCGAGGCCCTGTCGGAGGTGTTCTCCGCCGACCTCGTGCTCTGGGGCCGCATCGGGTCCGACGGGATGGACGTCGCCGCCGCCTGCGGCTTCGGCGACCAGCACGCCGTCGCCCTGCCGGAGCTGCCCGGCGCTGCCGACCTGTTCACCGCCCGCACCCCGGCGGCCTGGTCCGTGCCGGCCGGCACCCGCCCGCCGGTCGTGGCCGGGGTGGCCGTGCAGCAGGTGGTGCACGTCCCGGTGGCGACCGGCGACCGGCCCGGCCCGGCCCTGCTCCTGCTCTTCTCCACCCCGTCGGGCCTCGGCCCGGGCGACCTGCTCATGCTGCGCGCGGTCGCCCAGCGGCTGTGCTCATCCCTGGAGGACGCCGACCGTCGGCGCACCGTGGAGCGGCTGGCCACCACCGGCTCACGGCTGACCCGTCAGCTCCATCGCCAGCCGCTGCTGGAGGAGGCGGCCCGGATCCTGGCGACCATCAGCGGCGCCCCCTGGACCAGCGCGGTCACCGTCGAGGACGGCATGGCGGCGATGACCGCCACGGCCGAGTGGGTCGAGGACGACACCGCGCAGTGGCCCCGCCCGGTGCAGGAGCTGCGGGCCTGGCCCGCGGCCTGCCGCGGCGAGCCGCACGTCATCCACGACATGGCCACCGGCCCCGGCGCCCTGCCCGGGCACCTGCGAGGTGACGGCCGGGCGCTGCTGTGCATCCCGGTGGTCGTCGACGCCGAGCCGGTGGCGCTGCTGTACGCGGTCGACCCCCGGCCCGGGGCGTTCACCTCCGCCGCGGTCGACGCCGCCTGCCTGCTGGCCGGCTACGTCGCCGCCGCGCTGGTCAACGCCCGGCTGTACTCCGCGCTGGCCGAGAGCGAGTCCCGGCTGCGGGTGCTCACCGACGCGATCAGCGACCTGGTGGCCGTCGTCGAGCGGGCCGGTACGGTGCGCTGGGCGTCCCCGTCCTACGCCCGCGGGCTGGGTGCCGGGCCGTCGGAGCTGGTCGGCACCGACTGGCTGGACCGGGTGCACCCCGACGACCGCGCCGCCGTCCGGGAGGCGCTGGCCGCCTGCCCGGAGGTGAGCAGCGTGGAGCACCGGCTGCGCCAGGGCACCGATGCCTGGGCCTGGGTGGAGACCCGGCTGGCGGTCGCCCCCGGTGACGCCGGCAGCACCGTGCTCTCCTCCCGGTTCGTCGGCGAGCGCCGCCGGCTGGAGGACGAGCTGCGGCTGCAGGCCACCTCCGACCCGCTCACCGGGCTGGCCAACCGGGCGCTGGTGCGCCAGGTCCTGGCCGACCGGCTGACCGGCCCGCGGACGGGGCCGGTGGGCGTGCTCTTCTGCGACCTCGACGAGTTCAAGGCGGTCAACGACCGACTCGGCCACGAGGCCGGCGACGACCTGCTGCGCCAGGTCGCCGACCGGCTGCGCGAGTGCCTCCGCCCCGGCGACCTGCTGGCCCGCCTCGGCGGTGACGAGTTCGTCGTGGTGCTGGACGACGCCGCCGACCGGACCGCGCTGGCCACCGTCGGCGACCGCATGCTGAGCGTGCTGCGCCGCCCGTTCTCCCTCGACGACGAGCTGGTCCGGATCGGCGCCAGCATCGGCGGCGCGCTCGGCGACCGGGCCGGGGCGGCGGCCGTCAGCGACCTGCTGCGCGACGCCGACGCCGCGATGTACGAGGCCAAGCGCGCCGGGCGCGGGCGGGTGCAGGTGTTCGACGCCGCCGCTGCCGAGCGGTCGGTGCAGCGGCTCTCGCTGCGCCAGGAGGTGCAGGGCGCGCTGGCCCGCGCCGAGCTGAGGGTGGTCTTCCAGCCGATGGTCGCCCTGGCCAACGGGCGGCTCGAGGGCGTCGAGGCGCTGCTGCGCTGGCGGCACCCCGGCTTCGGCGACGTCCCCCCGGACGTCTTCGTGCCCCTGGCCGAGGAGACCGGGGCCATCGGCCCGATCGGCGACTGGGTGGTGGAGCAGACCTGCCGCGAGCTGGCCCGCTGGCGCGGCCTGCCCGACGCCGACCACGTGCGGGCGTCGGTGAACCTCTCGGCGGTCCAGCTGGAGGACCCGTCGTTCGTGGACCGGGTGCTGGCCACCGTGCAGCGGCACGGCGTGCCCGCCGGCTCGCTGCGGCTGGAGGTGACCGAGAGCCTGGAGAAGACCGCCGGGCAGCTCGCCCAGCTGCACCGGCTGCGCGCCGCGGGCGTGGGCCTGGTCCTCGACGACTTCGGCGTCTCCTACTCCAACCTGGCGCACCTGCGCGACCTGCCGGTCGACACCCTGAAGATCGACCGGTCCTTCGTCGCCGGGCTCGGCACCGACGGGGACGACGCCCGGCTGAGCACGGGGATCGTCCGTGCGGTGCTGGCGCTGTCGGAGGCCGCGGGCATGGCGGTGATCGCCGAGGGCGTGGAGACCGAGCAGCAGCGCGACGCACTGCTGCGGCTCGGCTGCCGCACCGCGCAGGGCTGGCTGTTCGCCCCGGCGGTCGACGCCGCCGCCGTCACCGCGCTGCTGGTCGACGGCGGCGTGCTGGCCACCACGGGCTGAACGGCACGGGCCGAACGGCGCGGGCTGGACGGCACGGGCGCGCCGGGGCTCCGGCGGGGACGATGGTGCGGTGACCGCAGCACCTCCCGCCGTCGACGGCCTCGACGAGCTCACCGGCCTGCTCACCGACGGCGGTGCGCTGGTGCTCTCCGGCGCCGGGCTGTCCACCGACTCCGGCATCCCCGACTACCGCGGCGTCACCGGCTCGCTGCGGCGGCACACGCCGATGACCTGGCAGACCTTCACCGGCGACCCGCGGGGGCGGCACCGCTACTGGGCGCGCAGCTACGTCGGCTGGCGGCAGATCGCCGGAGCGCGGCCGAACGCGGGGCACGTCGCCGTCGCCGGTCTGCAGGCCGCCGGTGCGCTGGGCCCGGTGATCACCCAGAACGTCGACGGGCTGCACCAGGCCGGCGGCGCCCGGGACGTCGTGGAGCTGCACGGCGGGCTGGACCGCACCGTCTGCCTGGCCTGCGGCGACGTCGCCGACCGGGCGGCGCTCGATGCCCGGTTGCGGGCGGTGAACCCCGGGTTCCGGCCCGAGGTGACCGATGAGGTGAACCCCGACGGCGACGTCGAGCTGCCCGAGGAGGCGCTCGACGGGTTCGTGATGGTCGACTGCCTGGCCTGCGGCGGCGGCCCGCTCAAGCCCGACGTCGTCTTCTTCGGCGAGACCGTGCCGCGGGACCGGGTGGACGCCTGCTTCGCGCTGGTCGAGGAGGCCGGCTCGCTGCTGGTGCTCGGCTCGTCGTTGACCGTGATGAGCGGCTACCGGTTCGTCATCGCCGCGGCCAAGCGCGGCATCCCGGTCGGGATCGTCAACTCCGGCCCGACCCGCGGCGACGCCAAGGCCACCGTCCGGGTGGACGCGCCCCTCGGCGTGGTCCTCCCCGAGCTGGCCCGCCGGCTGCGCTGAACCGGCGGGGCGCGGCCGGTTGACCGAGGATGGACGGCGATGCAGACCTTCCTGCCGGTCGCCGACTTCACCGAGTCCGCCCGGCTCCTGGACAACCCCCGCCTCGGCAAGCAGCGGGTGGAGTGCCTGCAGGTGCTGCGCGCGCTGGAGCTGCCCGACTACGGCTGGGCCAACCACCCGGTGGTCACCATGTGGCGGGGGCACACGGCGGGACTGGTCGTCTACGCGCTGGCGATGGTGCGGGTCTGGCGCGAGCGCGGTTTCGCCGACAGCACCGAGACGCTGATCAGCGAGTTCGCCCCGGACGCCGCACGCATGAGCCAGGACGAGGCGGCCGCGGCCGGGCTGCTGCCCAGCTGG
Organism: Modestobacter sp. SYSU DS0657; assembly: GCF_054050925.1. Taxonomy (NCBI): domain Bacteria; kingdom Bacillati; phylum Actinomycetota; class Actinomycetes; order Geodermatophilales; family Geodermatophilaceae; genus Modestobacter; species Modestobacter sp. SYSU DS0657. Next base: position 63,155 of record NZ_JBJHAG010000008.1, read on the forward strand.
GTGGGCGACGAGGAGCTGCACCTGTCGCACCGGTCGAACCTGCTGGCCAAGGACCCGGGGTTCTACCGCGCGCGCTTCCCCGCCGACCCCGACGACCTGCCCTACAAGTGGCCCGGTGCGGATGACGTGCCCTCGGCCCCGGCACCCGAGGGCGTGCCGGTGTGGGTGGTGCGGCCACGGGCGCACAACGAGCTGGGCGCCGCGCTGGCCACCGGGATCGTGGGGCTGGGCACCCAGTCCGGCGTCGACGTCGACGCGACCGGGATGTCACCGGCCGAGCTGCGCGCGCTGTCCAAGGAGCTGTCCGGCCGGCGCCCGGCCAAGGACCTGCGGCAGCTGTCGGCCTTCCTCGACGAGGTGCGCCCCGGTGACCTGGTCGGGCTGCCCGTCGAGCACGGGGCCGGGCTGCTGCTGGGCGAGGTGGTCGGCGACTACGCCTTCGCCGGCCGCGAGCTGCTGCCGCACCGGCGGGCGGCCCGGTTCGACCGGGTGGTCCCGCGCGCGGCGGCCCGCCCGCCCGCGACCCTGCAGGACCCGCGGGCGCTGTTCCGGGTGGTGCTCGACCCCGATGCCGTCCCGGGGGAGCTGCGGCGTCCGGACCCGTTGACAGGCAAGTCATTGCTTGCCTAACGTCTCGTCCCGTGGGTGACGTGTTCAAGGCGCTCGCCGATCCCACGCGCAGGGCGATCCTCGACGAGCTGACGGACCGGGACGGGCAGACGCTGTTCGAGCTCTGTGCCCGACTCGCCACCAAGCACGGTCTGGGGTCGAGCAGGCAGGCGGTCTCGCAGCACGTCGGCGTCCTGACGTCGGCCGGTCTCGTCCGGACCAGGCGCGAGGGTCGCTACACGTTCCACCACCTGGACCCGGCGCCGCTGCGCGAGCTCACGCGCCGGTGGACCGATCCCCACCCGGAGGAGGACCCATGAGGATCAACGTCATGAGCGTGATGGTCGACGACCAGGCGAAGGCGCTGCGCTTCTACACCGAGGTGCTCGGCTTCGTGCCGAAGCGGGAGATCCCGCTCGGGGAGCACTCCTGGCTGACCGTGGTCTCGCCCGAGGACCCCGACGGCACCGAGCTCTCCCTCGAACCCGACGAGCACCCGGCCGCCCGGCCGTTCAAGCAGGCGCTCGTGGCCGACGGCATCCCGTTCACCTCGTTCCTCGTGGCCGACGTGGCGACCGAGTACGAGCGGCTGGCCGCGCTGGGCGTGCGCTTCACCCAGCCGCCCACCGACATGGGCGTGGTGACGACGGCGGTGCTCGACGACACCTGCGGCAACCTGATCCAGCTCGCGGCCGAGAAGAACTGACCCCGGGCGTCACCGGAGGCCGGCGCCGACCTCCGTGACCGCGGCGGCCAGTCGCTGCCGCGCCTCGGGCAGGTCGGCCGGTTCGCGCGCCGCGTGCACGAACCACCAGGCGGCGGAGTGCAGCTGTCGCAGCTGCAGGAACGGCGCCAGCTCGGCGTCGCCCACCGGGTCGGGCATCGCGTCCAGCGCCTTCCGGCCGTCGAGTCGGGCGGTGGCGCGCAGGCTGGCCAGGTCCCAGGCGCGCGGGCCGCGGGAGGTGTCCTCCAGGTCGGTCCAGCGCAGCCCTTCGCCGGTGACCAGAAGTAGAAGGACCCCGGACTTCTCACCACTCGCAGGCTCGCGGCGAGCCTCGGACCGGGGCCGGCAGGTCACCGGTCTGCCGCAGCAGCGCGGGGTCGGCACCCAGGGCGGTGCCCGAGTCGAGGAAGACCGCCAGGTCGGCCAGCGGCCGGTCCAGCGGCGCGCCGTCCCACAGCGGCGGCAGGGTGCCCAGCACCTCGTGCAGCTCGGTCAGTGACCGGCCGGTCTGCTCGGCGGTGGGTCGATCCGGCGACACGTCGACATGTCGCCAGAACGACACGGTGAGGCCGTCGTGCTCGTGCGGGCCCGGCGGGAGCAGGTCCGATGGTGGGACCACCGCCGCACCCGCCGCGGCCAGCGCCGTCGCGAGGGCCACCTCCCGGGTGAACGGCTCGCGGATCCGCGGGCGCAGCAGCGGGGTGTACACCGCCACCCCGGCCACCACCGGAGCCGGCGGCAGGTGCACCACCGCGTTGACGCCCCAGGACAGCAGGGCGGGTTCCTCGGCGCGGATGCCGTGCTGCCGGGCGACGGCGACCGCAGCGGTGACGGCCTGGTCCGCGGCGGCGGTCACGCCGTGGGCAGCGGCACGTTCTGCAGCCGCACCTGCCCACGGGCGACGATCTTGCCGTCGTCGGCGCGGGTGATCGTGACCAGCCACAGCTGCAGCGTCTTCCCCTGCTGCACCGGCTCGGCGAGCACCTCGACCCGGCCGGCCGTCATCGGGCGCAGGAAGTCGGTGCTGTTGTTGACGCCGACGGCGAACTGGCCGCGCTCGGTGACCGCCAGGCTGGCACCGACGCTGGCAGCGCCCTCCACGATCGTGCAGTAGACGCCGCCGTGCACCACGCCCCACGGGGTGTGGTGCTGCGGCCCCAGCTCCACCGAGCCGGTGACGCGGGCGCCGCTGACCTCGGCGAGCTCCAGCCCGCTGGCGGCGACGAAGGCGCTCGTGTTCGTCAGGTCCGGCGTCACGGGGCGTCCCAGACCAGGCAGAACGGGTGGCCCACCGGGTCGGCGTAGACGCGGAAGTCCCCGCCACCGCCGGGCAGCCGTCGCGCGCCCAGCTCGAGCACCTGCGGCTCCGCCGCGTCGATGTCGGCGACCCGGATGTCGAGGTGGAACTGCTGGGGTCGGGCCGGGTCCGGCCAGTCCGGCGGCACCAGGTCGGGGGCCTGCTGGAAGGAGATGCGGTACCCGGCGCCGGTGATGGTCACCCAGTCGTCGCCGGGGGAGCCGTGCACCTCCATGCCGAGCAGCCCGGCGTAGAAGGTCGCCAGGGCGTGGGCGTCGGGCGCGTCGATGACCACCGAGTGCAGCTGACCGATCATGACCGCATCCTCTCCCGGGCGCTCCGGGCGGCGACAGCGGTGGTCCGGCCACCGACCGCAGCACCCCGGCCGTTCGGCGGACCGGGGCGTGCCGCACGATCGGGGGCATGGCCGACGTCGCACCGTCCCTGGGCACGCTGAGCTGGCTGCCCGCCGCCGAGCACCCCGAGCTGCTGGCCGCACCGGTGGCGGCCGCCCTCCCGGCGCTGGCCGGCCCGGTGTGGGTGGCGTCCATCGACGACGGCGCTGCCGACACCGCGGACTTCACCGACACCTACCAGGTGCCGCTGGCCGCCTCGGCCAACTGCGTGGTGGTCGCCGCCCGGCGCGCGGGGGAGACGACGCTGGCCGCCTGCCTGGTGCTGGCCACCACGCGCGCCGACGTGAACGGGCTGGTCCGCCGGCACCTGGGGGCGCGCAAGGCCTCCTTCGCCCCGCAGGACGTCGCCGTCGCGGAGAGCGGCATGGCCTACGGGGGCATCACCCCGGTCGGGCTGCCGGCCGGGTGGCCGGTGCTGGTCGACGCCGCCGTGGCCGCCAGCGACCTGGTGGTGATCGGCTCGGGCACCCGGGGGAGCAAGCTCGCCGTGCCCGGGCCGGTGCTCGCCGCGCTGCCGGGCGCGGAGGTGCTGGAGGGCCTGGGCCGGCCGGTGGGCTGACCCGGCCGACCTACGCTCGGGGCGTGACCGGATCCGACGCGCAGCCCGCTCAGCCCCCACGGCCCGCCGTGCAGCCGTCGCGGCCCGAGCGCGCGCCGGACGACAGCGACGTCGGCTGGGGCGAGCGGCTGACCGACCCCGACGACGCGGACCGCCGCTACCTGGAGGACCGGCCGCCGCACTGGGGCAGCGACTGAGCGAGGAGCTCGTCCAGAGGCGTTCCAGCACCCCGCCTCGTGAGTTCGGCACCGGCTCGCGGTCACGGCCGGCCGAGGGTGACGGTGAGCGTGCCGGTGGCTGCGGCAGCGGCGAGCCGCCCGGCGGTGTCGGGATCGACGGCGAGCACCAGGAGCCCCGCGTCGTTCGTGGGCGGTCCGTCGCCGCCCGGCGCCGGGGTGGTGACGACGAGCGCCCCCGTGGCGATGACCGCGACCGACGGTTCGGCGCCCTGGCCGGCAGCGGCGAGCACGTCGACCCGGTCGCCCGGGCGCAGCAGGCTGGCGACGGCGAGGTCGGCCAGCCGGACCGGGGCGGCGACCTGACCGTCGGGGACGGCCGACCACAGGCCGGGCCCGACCAGCCGGACGTCGGTGACCGGCTCCCCGGCGCGCACCGGGGACGCCAGCACCTGCCCTGCGAGCGCGCCCGGCTCGGTGGCCGCCCCCGCGGGCGCTGCGGTGCCCGGCAGCCGGACGACGGTGAGCACGTCGGCGGTCAGCGCCGCGCCGGCCGGCAGGTCGGTGGCGGCCACCACGACCGGCACGGTGACCGGCCCGGCCGGGGCGACCGGCGCCGGTCGGGTCGCCAGCACCAGGGCGAGCCCGGCGAGCGTGGCGGCGGCCGCCTGCCGGAGCAGGTGCACGGGGGAGCGCGGGCGGTGGAGGCGGATCACCCACCCAGCGTCGCCCCGGCGCGAGCGGCTGTCGCCGTCGTGCCGGGACCTGGGGACGGAGCGGCCGGCTGTGGACGACGGGCGGCGTGAGCCGGCCGGCGTCAGCTCAGCTGGCGGCCTTGCTGCCCGAGCCGGAGGTGCTGCTGCTCGACCCCGAGGAGCTGCTGGTCGAGCTGGAACTGCTCGCCGAGCCGGAGCTGCTGGAGTCGCCGCTCTTCGCGGTCGAGGTGCTGCTGCCGCCGTCCTTGTTGCCGCTGCCGCCGTCCTTGGTGCCGCCGTCCTTGCTGCCGCTGCGGCTGTCGGTGCGGTAGAAGCCCGACCCCTTGAAGACGACGCCGACCGAGCCGTAGACCTTGCGCACCGGCGCCTCGCACTCCGGGCAGGTCGTGACCGCCGGGTCGCTGAAGGACTGCACGCGCTCGAACTCGTGCTTGACCTCGGGGTTGGTGCAGACGTACTGGTAGGTGGGCACGGTGCTGTGAGCTCCTCGTCTCGTGGCCGGGCTGGCACTCGGCCCCGGCGACTGCCAATGATGCGCTGCGCGGGGCCGCGCCGTCCACGTCGGACACCCGTGCCAGGGGAGTGGGCCGCGTCACACAATGCTGGCGGGTCAGCGCAGGTGCCGCAGGAACGACTCCGGGGCGGCCAGGAACTGACGCCAGCTGGCGGTGAGCTCCAGCTCCGACCACACCGCCGGCCGCAGCCCCCACTCGCCGACCTCCAGCAGCGTCGCGCCGGGCAGCGCGGCCACCACGGGTGAGTGGGTGGCGACGACCACCTGCGCGCCCCGGTCGACCAGCGCCAGCAGGTGCGAGACGAGCGCGAGGCTGCCGCCGAAGGACAGCGCGGCGTCCGGCTCGTCGAGCAGGTAGGTGCCCTCGCCACCGGCCCGGCTGGTGAGCACCTCGAGGAACGCCTCGCCGTGGGAGAGCTCGTGGAAGGCGGGGCCGCCGCCGACCGACTCCAGGTAGCTGTAGAGGCCGTGCAGCGTCTCGTCGCGCAGGAAGTAGCCCCAGCGGGAGGCGCCCGGGCTGCGCTCGACCAGCAGCCCCAGCGACTCCGGTTCGCTGGGCCGGGTGCGGTGTCGGACGTTCGCCGAGCCACCCTCCGGGTTGAGCCCGAGCGTCACCGCCAGCAGCTCCATCACCGTCGACTTGCCCGACCCGTTCTCCCCGACCAGCACCAGCGCACCGGCGGGCAGCTCCAGCCCTTCGTCGACCAGCTGGGCGACCGCCGGCACGGTCAACGGCCAGCGGGCCCGCTGCTCGGCGGTGGGCGGCGCGGTGCGGTCGGGCTTGATGCGGCGGATCGGTCGCTGGTCCACGCCGGACATCCTGGCCGGGCGGTACGACGAACCGGACGTCGTCCTCCCGCACCAATGGCTGTCCTCCCGCACCGACGCTGGTGCGGGGGGACAGCCGGTGATCAGGTCACCTGATCACCGCTGGGCGAGGCGGGGGCAGCGGGGGCCTGCGTCAGCGGCCGAGGTGGCGGTACCGGCGGGTGCGGCTGCGCATCCGCTCGACGTCGTCGCGGCCCAGCAGCCCGGCCAGCTCCTCGGCGAGCACCCGGCCCAGCCGGCGGCAGAACTCCACCGGCTCGTCGGCGGCGTCGGGCCGCTCGGGCACCACCCGGTCGACGATCCCGGCCCGCCACAGGTCGGTGGCCCGCACGCCCTGGGAGGCGGCCAGCTCGTCGGCCCGGTCGACGGTGCGGTGCACGATCGCCGAGGCGCCCTCCGGCGGCAGTGGCCCCAGCCAGCCGTTCGCCGTCGCCAGCACCCGGTCGGCCGGCACGAGGGCCAGCGCACCGCCGCCGGTGCCCTGACCCAGCAGCACCGTGAGGGTGGGGGCGGGCAGCATCACCAGGTCCTGCAGGCAGCGGGCGATCTCCCCGGCCAGCCCGCCCTCCTCGGCCGCGGCCGACAGCGCCGCGCCGGGGGTGTCGATCAGGGTGAGCAGCGGCAGGCGCAGCTCGGCCGCCAGCCGCATGCCCCGCCGGGCCTCCCGCAGCGCCGCCGGCCCCAGCGGCGCGGTCAGCGACTGCCCGCGCCGGTCCTGCCCGAGCACGACGCACGGGGCGCCGCCGAAGCGGGCCAGCGCCAGCAGCAGCCCGGGGTCCTTCTCGCCGGCGCCGGTGCCCGACAGCGTCACGACGTCGGTCGCCGCGGTGCGCAGCAGCTGCCGGACGCCGGGCCGGTCGGTGCGTCGGGACGCGGTGACCACCTGCCACGCCGTCCGGCCGTCCTCGGGGTCGTCGGCGTCGGTGCCGTCGCCGTCGACCGGGCCCTCGACCGACGCGGCGCGGTGCCAGGTCTCCCGGGCGGCCAGCACTCGCAGCGCGCGGTCGGCCACCTCGGCGACGTCCGCGTGCGGCACCACGCCGTCGATCACCCCGTGCTCGGCGAGGTTCTCCGAGGTCTGCACGCCCTCGGGGAAGGCCTCGCCGTACAGCGCGGAGAACACCCGCGGGCCGAGGAAGCCGATCGCCGCCCCCGGTTCGGCGATGGTGACGTGCCCGAGCGAGCCCCAGGAGGCGAGGACCCCGCCGAAGGTGGGGTCGCGCAGGTACACCAGGTAGGGCAGGCCGGCCTCCTTGTGCCGGGCGATCGCCTGGGTGATGCCGATCATCTGCAGGAAGGCGACGGTGCCCTCCTGCATGCGGGTGCCCCCGGAGACCGGGGCGGCCAGCAGCGGCAGGCCCTCGGCGGTGGCCCGCTCGACGGCGGTCATCAGCCGCTCCGCGGTGGCGACGCCGATGGAGCCGGCCAGGAAGCCGAACTCCCCGGCGACGACGGCCACCCGCCGTCCGCGCAGCAGCCCCTCGCCGGTGACCACCGCCTCGTCCTGCCCGGTGCGCTCGACGGCGCGGGCCAGGTCGCGGGCGTAGTCGTCGTCGACCTCCCGCGGCGGTACCGGGGTGTCCCAGCTCCGCCACGACCCGGCGTCCAGCACCAGGTCGCGCAGCGCGCGGGCGTCCAGGCGGGTCACGAGTCGCCGGCCAGCCAGGCGCGGATCGCGTCGCCGTCGGCGCCGAGCACCGGGGGAGCGGTGTGCTCGCGGCGGGTGGTCTCGGTCTCCCCGTCCGGTCCGGGAGCGAAGAACCGGAGTGGCGGGCCGGGCAGCGTCAGCGCACCCGCCGTCGCGTGCTCGACGGTCACCTTCAGCCCCTGCGACTCGACCTGGTCCCAGGCGTAGACCTCGTCCAGGGTGCGCACCTTCCCCGCCGGCACCCCGGCGGCGTCCAGTCGGGCCAGCAGCTCGGCGGCGGGGATGTCGGCGAAGGCGTCCTCCAGCAGCTCGATCACCTGGTCGCGGTGCTCGACGCGCTCGCCGTTGGTGGCCATCCCCGGCGCCGCGGGGTCCAGCCCGAACTCGCTGCACAGCCGCCGCCACAGGCCCTCGCTGCCGCAGGACAGCTGCACGCTGCCGCCGGCGCAGCGGAACAGCCCGTACGGGGCGATCGACGGGTGGTGGTTGCCCTGCGCGCGCGGCACCCGGCCGGCCACCGTGTGCGCCGTGCCCTGGAAGGCGTGCACGCCGACGACCGAGGCCAGCAGCGAGGTGCGCACCACCTGGCCGCGACCGGTGCGCTCGCGCTCGTAGAGCGCGGCGACGACGCCGTAGCCGCCGTACATGCCGGCGAGCAGGTCGCCGATCGGCACGCCGACCTTCTGCGGGTCGTCCGGGCCCGGGCCGGTCAGCGACATCAGCCCGGCCTCGCCCTGGGCGATCTGGTCGTAGCCGGCCCGCTGCCCTTCGGGCCCGTCGTGCCCGAACCCGCTGATCGACAGCTGCACCAGCCGCGGGTTCAGCTCGGCCAGCACGTCGGTGCCGAAGCCGAGGCGGGCCAGCGTGCCCGGGCGGAAGTTCTCCAGCAGCACGTCGGCGCGGCGCAGCAGCTCGGTGAGCACCGCCTTGTCGCCGTCGTCCTTCAGGTCGAGGGTGATCGACTCCTTGTTCCGGTTCGCGGAGAAGAAGTAGGTGGACTCGCGGCCGTCGGGGGTCTCGACGAACGGCGGGCCCCACCCGCGGCTGTCGTCCCCGCTGCCGGGGTTCTCCACCTTGATCACCCGGGCGCCCAGGTCGCCGAGCATCATCCCGGCGTGCGGCCCGGCCAGCGCTCGGGTCAGGTCGACGACGAGCACGCCGTCCAGGGGGCCAGTCACAGCTCGCGGGTCCTCTCGTCGGTGGGTGGTCCGGTCAGCGTCCCACCGGGACGGGACCGCGTCAGGCCGTCTGCCATCCGCCGGTAGGCCGGCGGTCACAGCCAGCCCGGGACGACGAACACCAGCCAGGCCAGCAGCGGCCCGGCGGCGACGACGAGCCCGGAGTAGCCGAGCATCTGCTTGTAGAACCGGTCGCGGTCGACGTGCTGCGCGTTGGCCAGCACGAGCGCCCCGTTGGTGGAGAACGGGCTGACGTCGACGATCGTCGAGGCCACGGACACGGCGACCACGACGCCCACCGCCCCGATGTCCCCGGCGAGCAGGAACGGCACGGCGAGGGAGATCGCGACGCCGATGATCGCCGTCGACGAGGCGAACGCCGAGACCACGCCGCCGATGTAGGCCAGCAGCAGGGCGATCAGCAGGGGTGCGCCGAGGCCGATGACCGCGTCGCCGACGAAGTCGATGGTGCCCGCCTCCTCGAGCACGAAGACGAACGTCAGCACCCCGGCGATGAGCAGGACGGTCGACCAGCTGATCTGCGCGACGGCGCCCTTGTGCTTCTGCGCGGAGAACAGCGCCAGCACCACGGCGACGGTGATCGAGACGAAGCCGATGTCGAGGTCGAAGACCAGGGCCAGGACGGCGAGCGCCGCCAGGCCGACCAGCGTCAGGACCTGCTCGAACCCGACCGGCTCGGGGCGGTCCGGGTGCACGTGCTCGTCGTCGTCGCCGCCGACGCCGGGTCCGGGGGCGGCCCCGTGCCCGCGGACGACGGTGCCGTGCGCGTGCTCGGTGTGCGGCACCGGCCCGGCGGCGACCTTGCGGCCGAGGAGCGTGCGCCCACCGAGCGCGAAGAACAGCACCAGGGCGATCGCGATGTTGAACAGCAGCGCGCCGAGGAACACCACGAGCGGGCTGCCCTCGAGGTCGGACCGGTCGACGATGTCGTTGACGGTGACGCCGTAGACGCTGATGGGCGAGAAGCCGCCGCCCTGCGCCCCGTGGACGACCATCATCCCCATCAGCAGCGGGCTGATGTCGTGCCGCGCGGCGAAGCTCAGCGCGATCGGCGCGATGATCGCCACGGCCGCCGGGGAGAGCGCACCGATGGCGGTGAGCACCGCGGTGACGGCGAACATGACCCAGGGGATGGCTGCCACGTGGCCGCCGACGAGCCGCACCGCGCCCCGGACCAGCAGGTCGACCGTGCCGTTGTTCTGCGCGATGGCGAACAGGTAGGTGACGCCGATCAGCGTCAGCACCAGCTCGCCGGGGAACCCGGCGATGATGTCGTCGGTGGTCATGCCCACCGCGAGGGTACCGACCCCGAAGGCGGCCACGAACGCCAGCGCGCCCATGTTGATCGGCAGGACCGTGGCGATCGCGAAGATCACCACCAGGGCGATGATCGAGATGATCTCGGGCGACACGGGACCTCCAGGGCGTGCTCTTACGGGCCGGGCGCCCGGAGACGGAGGTCACCTTCTCTCACGGTCCGCGCGCGTGCACGCCCGGGTGCCCGGTGGCGCGTGCTCCGACATGTGCCCGGTGGCATGTGCGCAGCGTCGCCTCCCGCCTCACCACCTCGGGTGAGTCGACGACCCGCGCGGGCTGGCTAGGGTGGCCCGCATGCCGAGCCAGCCTGCCGAGCGCCCGACCACGACGAAGGCCGTCATCCCGGTCGCCGGGATGGGAACCCGGTTCCTGCCCGCGACCAAGTCGGTGCCCAAGGAACTGCTCCCGGTCGTCGACCGCCCGGCCGTGCAGTACATCGTCGAGGAGGCGGCTCGCGCCGGCCTGGGCCAGGTGCTCATGGTGACCGGCCGCAACAAGGGCGCGATCGAGGACCACTTCGACCGGACCCCGGAGCTGGAGACGGCGCTGGAGGCCAAGGGCGACCAGGGCCGGCTGGACGCCGTCGCCGAGTCCACCGACGTCGCCCAGGTGTTCTTCGTCCGCCAGGGCGAGGCGAAGGGGCTCGGGCACGCCGTCCTGCAGGCCGACGGCTTCGTCGGGGACGAGCCGTTCGCCGTGCTGCTGGGCGACGACATCATCGACGCCCGCGACCACCTGCTGGAGCAGATGCTCGCCGTCCAGGCCGAGCACGGCGGTGCGGTGATCGCGCTGCTGGACGTGGGTGCGGAGAACATCTCCAAGTACGGCGCGGTCGCCGTCGAGGACGCGCACGTCTCCGGCGACGCCGCCGGCGACCCGGTGTTCCGGGTGACCGGCATGGTGGAGAAGCCCCCGGCCGACGAGGCGCCCAGCTCGCTGGCGATCATCGGCCGCTACGTCCTCCCGCCGGAGGTCTTCCCGGCCATCCGCGACACCCCGCCCGGCCGGGGCGGGGAGATCCAGCTGACCGACGCGCTGCTGAAGCTGGTCGACGACGGCGTGCCGGTGCACGGCGTGGTCTTCTCCGGCCGCCGCTACGACACCGGTGACAAGCTCGACTACCTCAAGGCCGTGGTCCGGCTGGCCTCCGAGCGCGACGACCTCGGCCCCGCGTTCGGCCCCTGGCTGCGTGAGTTCGTCGCCGACCTGCCCGCCGAGGGCGCGTCGCCGGCCTGACCGGAGCCGTCAGGGGGCACCATCGGAGGCCAGGCCCGTCGAACGGCGGCCCGGCCGGGCACCCCGGCCGGCGGAGATGACCGACGACGGTCGGACGACGGTGGTGGGGATGAGCGAGGACGACACCCGAGGCTGGCTGGCCACTGGGACCCGGGACGCGAGCGGCCCGGATCCGGCGGCGGTGGGCGTGCCCACCCCGCGGGACACCCAGCTGATCGACCCCGGCAGCGGCCCGCGGGCGCTGGGCCGGGACACCGTGCAGGTCGACCGGTCGGTGTTCGCCTCCGACCGGGTGCCCTCCCCGGCGATCGCCACCGGTGACCGCACCCCCGACCCGCAGGCCGACACCGGCTCCGTCGACGTCTCCGGCGTGCGGCTGCGCACCGTCGAGCACCACCTGGACGTGATCCTCGGCGCGGTGCCGCAGCCCGACCCGATCGAGCTGGCCGTGCTCGACGCGCAGGGCCTGCTCTGCGCCGAGCTGGTCACCAGCGAGCTGGCGCTCCCGGCGTTCGACCAGGCCGGACTCGACGGGTACGCGGTGCGGTCGGTCGACATCGCCGCGGCCACCGTCGAGGAGCCGGTCGACCTCGCCGTCGTCGGCGACACCGAGGCCGGGTCGACCGGGGCGCCGGCGATCTCCGCCGGGTTGGCCGTGCGGGTCGCGGTGGGCGCGATGCTGCCCGCCGGGGCCGACGTCGTCGTCCCGGCCGCCTGGACCGACCAGGGTGTCGCCCGGGTCCGGGTGTTCGCCGCGCTGGCGCCGGGCAGCTACGTGCGCCGGGTCGGGGACGACGTCTCCCCGGGCGACGTCGCGGTGCAGGTCGGCACCCCGATCGGCCCGGCGCAGATCAGCCTGCTGGCCGCGGTCGGGAGGGAACGGGTGGCGGTCCGGCCGCGCCCGCGGATCTCGGTGCTCGCCGCCGGCGACGAGCTGGTCGACGTCGGCACCCCGCCGGCGCCCGGCCGGGTGGTCGACGTCAACAGCTACGCCCTGGCCGCCGCGGCCCGCGACGCCGGGGCCGAGGCGTACCGGGCCGGCATCCTGCCGCCCGACCGGCGCCGGATGGTGGAGCTCATCGAGGGGCAGACGCTGCGCAGCGACGTCGTGCTGATCGCCGGCACCTTCGCCAACGCCGGCCCCGACCTGCTGCAGGAGGCGCTGGCCGAGCTCGGCGGGCTCACCTTCACCCAGGTCGCGATGCACCCCGGCCCGGTGCACGCCTTCGGCAAGCTCGGGCCCAACGACGTCCCGGTCATCTGCGTGCCGGGGGAGCCGGTCGCCGCGCTGGTGGCCTTCGAGGTGTTCGTGCGCCCCGCGATCCGGCTGATGCTCGGCAAGCGGCAGCTGTTCCGCCGCACCGTGCAGGCCGTCTCAGCGCAGCAGCTGCTCTCGCCGTTGGGCTACCGCCAGTACCTGCACGGTCAGGTGATGCGCCACCCCGACGGCGGCTACGTGGTCGAGCCGATCGGCGACGGAGACCAGGCGATGCTCGCCCGGATGGCCAAGGCCAACTGCCTGATCGTGGTGGACGAGGACGTCACCGAGGTCGCCGCCGGCGGCCTGGTCACCGTCATGCCCATGCTGCTGGGCGGCTGAGCTGGAACCGGTTCCGCACCCGGGCTGGCCGGCGCGGCTGGCCTGGGGCGCGGTCGAGCTGCACCCCCTGCGGCGCGGCGACGCCGCCAGCTGGTCCCGGCTGCGGCTGGACAATGAGCAGTGGCTGGCGCCGTGGGAGCCGTCGTCGGAGGTGCCCTGGGCGCAGCGGCACAGCCCGTCGGCCTATCGCCGGATGCGGCGGGTCGCCGGGCGGCGGGCCCGGACGGGCAGCTCGCTGCCGTTCGCGATCCGCTGGCAGGGCCGGCTGGTCGGGCAGGTCACCGTGGACAACATCGTGCGCGGGGCGCTGCGCTCGGGGCACCTGGGCTACTGGGTCGACCGTTCGGTGGCCGGGCAGGGGGTCACCTCGCTGGCCGTGGCGCTGGTCTGCGACCACGCGTTCGGCCCGGTGGGGCTGCACCGGCTGCAGGCCGACATCCGACCGGAGAACCGGCCCAGCCGGCGGCTGGTGGAGCGGCTCGGCTTCCGGCAGGAGGGGCTGCTGCGCAGATACCTGGACATCGACGGGGCCTGGCGGGACCACCTGGCCTACGCGCTGCTCGCCGAGGACGCGCCCGCCGGGGTGTTCGAGCGCTGGCGCGCCCGCGTCCCGGACGCACCACCCCGGGCGTAGGAGGCTCTGCACCCGGTTCCCCGCCGGAGACCGGGTGCAGAGCTCCCTGTGCCTCGGGGGGGCCCCGTGCCGCGCAGTCCGGCGGTGACGAGGGGGATCGGGCGACGCCGGAACGGGCCCGCTCCGAGACCCGCCGGGGATGCCGACACGCCGGTGCGGGCAGGCATCGCGCCGACACACCGGTGAACGTCCCGTCCATCGGCAGACCGCGCCCTTACCTTGACTCCGCGAGTGACTGATGTGACTCGTGTGGCCCCAGGGATCGGGGTCGTGTCGTGGTGCCAGGGATGGATCGGGGTGTTCGTGATGGGATCAGGCGTGCTGCTGGCCGCTCTCGTCGTGTTGTGGTTCGTGGTCCTGGTGCCGATGGTGGTCACCCGGGGCGACGGCTCCAGCAGGACGGCGGCTCCCGACTCGGGTCGCACGCTCCAGCGTCGGCGGCCGGTGGACCCGGTGGTCCACGCCGAGACCGAGCGGGTGTCGATCGACCGCGCCCTGCTGCGCAGCAGCGGTGAGCTGCAGGTCGACGTGCACGCGCTGCGCCGGCGCACGCTGGCAGGCCTGGTCGCGCTCGCGCTGCTGGCCCTCGTCGGGGCGCTGGCCTGGCGCAGCTGGATGTGGGCGCCGCAGGTGCTGCTCGACGTCGCCGTCGTCGGCTACCTGATGGTCACCCGCGCCGCTGCCCAGCGGGAGCGCCGCGCGGCGGCCCGCCGCGCCGCCCGCGCTGCCCAGCGGCCGGTCCGCCGGCCGGCGCCGCGCGCCGAGGGCCACCCGAGCGCCCGCCCCGCCGCGGGCTGGGACGACGCCCGCCCGGCCTCGGCCGTGGTGCCGCCCCAGGCACCGGCCGCGCAGCACCCCAGCCTGCCGCTGGCGCCGGTGCACCCGCTGCGCCCGGGGCGCGTCGTCGCCGCCCGCACCCCGGCGCCCGCCGGCTGGCAGCACAGCGCGGTCGTGGGCCTCGACGACGACGACATCGGCTTCGCCGACGTCGACGTCTACCAGCCGCGCCGGGTCGCCAACGGCTGAGGCGGACCCGCCGGCGCTGCCCCCCTGACAGCGCCGGCGGGAGCGGGAGGTAATCTCGTTCCCGCACCACGGGGCTGTGGCGCAGACCGGTAGCGCACCTCGTTCGCATCGAGGGGGTCAGGGGTTCAAATCCCCTCAGCTCCACCACCCAGGCCGGGTCCCACCAGGGGCCCGGCCTGTTGCTTTCCCCGGTGGCGGTGGCGGTGCCGGTGCCGGTCCCGGTCGACGGCCGACCACGCCGGCCCGGCGTCCTCGACCACCGGGAGCCGGTCGGCGCCGCCACCCGACCGCGACCCCGTCGGCGGCGCTGTCCTGGACGCCGAGCCCCAGCGCCTGGGCGACCGGACACCGGTTCGAGCGCAGCGCCGGCAGGGCGGTGCAGGGTGGCGGCAGCGTCAGCCCGGTCTCCACCGGCTCGGCCACCGACGGTCCGCTGGTCAACGGCACCGCGCACACCTACACGCTCAGCGCCTACCGGGGGACGTGGATCTCGCCCCGCGGTGACCGTGACGCTGACGCCGTCCTGCTGGGTCCCGCGCGGGGGTGGGGCCCGGCCGCCCTCCCGGCCGGACAGCTCCTAGAACCAGGAGGGGAACCACATCCGCTGCAGCCACTCCGCGTGCGACAGCGGCGACCCGGTGAGCACCGGGTGGAAGAAGACGAACGTCATCGCCACCACCGCCAGGTACAGGCACACCGCGCCCAGGCCCACCTGCCGGCGGAACGTGCCCGCGCCCGGTCGGCCCAGCGCGTCCTGCAGCACCAGCGTCACCGCCAGCACGAAGAACGGCACCGCCGGTGCCATGTAGAAGATGAACATCGTGCGCTCGGTGTTGATGAACCAGGTCAGCCAGCCGGCGGCGATCCCGGTCGCGGCGACGGCCGCGGCCCGGTCGCGGCGGGCCACGATCCGCCAGAGCAGCCACAGCGTCGCCGGCAGGAAGAGCCACCACAGCGTGGGCGTGCCGAGCATCAAGATGTAGCGGACCACCTGCCCGCCGTCGGCGTCGGTGAGCCCCTGCGGGTTCCACAGCAGGATCGGCCGGCCGTCGACGATCCACGACCACGGCCCGGACTCCCACGGGTGCGGGCTGGACAGCCCGCTGTGGAACCTCAGCCACTCGGCGTGCATGTGCCACAGCGCACGCAGCGCCCCGGGGACGAACGGCCAGTCGGTGTCCGGGTTCTGCTCCGCCCAGTGCCGGCCCTGCGCGTTCTCGCCGCGGAACCAGCCGGTGAAGGTGGCCAGGTAGGTGAGCACCGGGACGACCGCCAGCGCCCACGTGGCGCCGGGCAGCCCCCGGCGCAGCGCGGCGAGCGTCGGCCGGGCCGCCCCGGCCTCCCGCCAGGTGGCCCGGTCCCACCACAGCGACAGGACGGCGAAGGCGGCCAGGAACCACACGCCGCTCCACTTCACCCCGCAGGCGCAGCCGAACAGCACCCCCGCGGCGATCCGCCAGCCGCGTGGCCCCAGCCGGAACCCGGTCGCGGTCACCCGGTCGGCGCCGTCGCGGACGCGCTGGGCCACCCGGTCCCGGTCGACGACCAGGCAGGCGACCGCGGACACCACGAAGACCTGCAGGAAGACGTCGAGCAGGCCGATCCTGCCCAGGGTGAAGGAGAACCCGTCCAGCGCCAGCAGCAGGCCGGCGACCAGTCCCAGCAGCGTCGAGCCGGTCAGCCGCCGGGCCAGCCGGGTCAGCACGACGACGGCGATGGTCCCGGCGACCGCGCTGGGGAACCGCCAGCCCAGGGAGTCGTAGCCGAACAGCTGCTCGCCCACCGCGATCAGCCACTTGCCCAGCGGCGGGTGGACGATGAACGTGTACCCGCGGTTGTACTCGTAGCCGAGCTCCAGCAGCTCGGCGGCCTCCGGCGGGTAGTACGCCTCGTCGAAGACCAGCTCCCGCGGGTAGCTGATGCCCCACAACCGGGACGCCAGCGTGGCCAGGCCCAGCAGCGCGGTGAGCACCGCGGCCAGCCGCCGGTCGTCGGGCAGCCGGGGCACCGGCTGACGACTCGGCCGTGGCGGGCGCCGGAGCCGGCGCGGCCGAGCGGGGTCCTCCGGTGCCGACTCGATCCGCTCGGGGGCCAGCACCGCCATGCCGGTCAGGGTAGACAGCGGACCTGCCCGCGCCCGGGAGCTCGCGCCGGGCCCTGCGGGCGGGCCGACGGCGGGCGGCGTGACAGGCTCGGCACCGTGACTGGACGACTCGTGCTCGGCGGTGCCCCGCTGGGTCAGCCCGGCGACGTCGGCCCGCGGCTGCGGCAGGCGATGGCCGAGGCCGACGTCCTGGCGGTCGAGGACACCCGGCGGCTGCACCGGCTGGCCAAGGACCTCGAGGTGACCCTCAGCGGGAAGGTCGTGACCTTCCACGAGAGCGTGGAGCGGGCCCGGCTGCCCGGGCTGGTCGCCGCGCTGACCGAGGGCCGCACCGTCCTGCTGATCACCGACGCCGGCATGCCCTCGGTCTCCGACCCCGGCTACACGCTGGTGCGCGCCGCCATCGAGGCCGGCATCGAGGTCACCTCCGTGCCCGGGCCCTCCGCCGTCGTCACCGCCCTCGCCGTCTCCGGCCTGCCGTGCGACCGGTTCACCTTCGAGGGGTTCCTGCCCCGCAAGGGCGGGGAGCGGCGCTCGACGCTGGCCGCGCTGGCCGCAGAGCCGCGGACGATGGTCTTCTACGAGTCCCCGCACCGGCTGGCCGACGCGCTCACCGACGCCGCCGCGGTGTTCGGCGCCGACCGGCCCGCCGCGGTCTGCCGGGAGCTGACCAAGACCCACGAGGAGGTCCGCCGCGGCGGGCTGGGGGAGCTGGCCACGTGGGCCGCCGAGGGCGTGCGCGGGGAGATCACCCTGGTGGTGGCCGGCGCGGTCGCCGGGCCGGTCTCGCTCGAGCCGGCGGAGCTGGCGGCCGAGGTCGCCGCCGAGGAGGCCGCCGGGGCCGACCGCAAGGAGGCGATCCGCACCGTCGTGGCGCGCACCGGCCTGCCCCGCCGGGTGGTCTACGACGCCGTCGTCGCCGCCAAGTCCCCCTGACGTCCGCGCCGTTGTGCGCTGGTCGTCGGTTCGGCTCACCCGGACCGACGATCACTGCACACCGGCGAGGGCGGCGGCGATGCGGGCGACCAGCCGGCCCGGGTTCCGCAGGTCGGCGCTGGTCACGAAGACCACGCGCCAGCCCGCAGCCGTCAGCCGGTTCAACCGCTCCCGGTCGCGGGCGAACTGGCCGGGTTCGGCGTGCCAGAGCCCGTCGTACTCCAGGGCCACCCGCTGCTCCGGCCAGGCGAAGTCCACCCGCGCGACGAACCGGCCGCGATCGGTCACCCGGTACTGCGCCACGGGTGCCGGCAGCCCACTGCGGCCCAGGATCAGCCGCAAGCGCGTCTCCTGGGGCGACTCCGCGAGCCCGTCGGCGAGCGCGACCGCCTGCCGGGCGCGACGGCAGCCCGGGCCCATCGCGGCGCCGGCCAGCCAGCGCACCTCGTCCAGGTCGGCGCCCGCGAGCACCACCATCTGGTCGACCGCAGCCACCGCGTCGTCCAGCGGGAGCGCTCCGGCCAGCCGGACGGCGGTCGCTTCGGGCGTGGTCAGGTGGACGCCCCGTTGCCAGACCACGTGCTTCTCCTCCAGCTCCGCGCGCCGGACGCGCAGTCCTCGCACGCGCACCGGGTGACTGCCCCGCCAGCGGGTGACCTCGACGTCCTCGTCGGCCCCGGCGAGTGGCAGGCCCCAGAGCACCGCCGCGCTGACCCCGGTGACGACGTCGTCCGGCAGCAGCAGGGCAACGGCCGCGCGAGCCCGCAGTTCGTGCGTGACCTCCACGTCCCGGTGCACGTAGACGTCGGGGAAGAGGCGGACCCAGCAGGACCGTCGCAGCTGTGCCGGGGTCAGCGCACCGTCCCGGACCGCGGCGGAGCCGCGGAACGGGGCAACGCGGAGGTGGTGGGGCACGGCCAGCACCCCTGCACCCTGCCGCGCCCACCGGGTGCACCCCGTTCGTCGTCCACAGGCGCGTCCGTTGTGCGCTGGTCGTCGGTCAGGCGGCCGCGAACCGACGATCAGTGCACAACGGTGGGCGGCGGGGGCGAGGTCAGATCCAGCCGCTGCGCTTGAAGCCGCGGTACAGGCCGAAGCAGACGCCGACCATGAGCAGGAGCGCCGCCGGATAGCCCCACACCTGGTGCAGCTCGGGCATCACGTCGAAGTTCATCCCGTAGATCCCGGCGATGAGCGTGGGGGTCGCGATGATGCCGGCCCAGGCGGAGATCTTGCGCATGTCCTCGTTCTGCGCCACCGAGATCCGGGCCAACGCCGCCTGCAGGATGTTCGACAGCAGCTCGTCGAGCCCGGCGACCTGGTCCCGGGTGCGCAGCGCGTTGTCCTGCACGTCGCGGAAGTAGGAGCGCATGTTCTCGGGCACCAGCTCCAGGGGCCGGTCCGCGAGCGTGGACAGCGGCAGCTCCAGCGGGCCCACCGCCCGGCGCAGCTGCATCAGCTCGCGCTTGAGCTGGTAGATGCGCGGGGTGTCGTCGGTGCGGGCCGCGCTGAACACCGAGACCTCGAGCTCCTCGACGTCGTCCTCGACCGCCTCGGCCACCTCGACGAAGTCGTCGACGACGTGGTCGGCGATGCCGTAGAGGACGGCGGCCGGGCCGAGGCAGAGCAGGTCCGGCTGCTGCTCCAGCGCCTTGCGCAGCCGGCTGAGCTCGCTGTGGTTGCCGTGCCGGACGGTGATCACGTGGTCGGCGCCGACGAACACCATGATCTCGCCGGTCATCACCACCTCGCTGGTGGCGGTGAGCTCGTCGTGCTCCACGTACGCCGCCGTCTTCAGCACCATGAACAGCGCGTCGTCGTAGCGCTCCAGCTTGGGCCGCTGGTGGGCGTAGACGGCGTCCTCCACGGCGAGCGGGTGCAGGCCGTAGTGCTCGCCGATGGCGGTGAGCTCCTCCTCGGTGGGCTCGAACAGCCCCAGCCACACGTACCCGCCCTGCTCGCGGGCCACCGCCAGCGCCTGGTCGGGAGACGTGTCGCGCCGCTCGCCCGCCACGTAGACGGCGCAGTCGACGACCGGGTCGGGGGTGTCGCGGGTCGACCGCCGTGGCAACCGCGGCGCCCCGGCCGGCCGCGGGCGCACCGTCTCGGGGAGAGTCGCCGCCGGCGGGGCCCCGGCAGGTCGCTGGGCACGGGGGTCGGTCTCGCTCACGGCTCTCCTCGAGTGGTCGTGGGGACGGCGGGTGGGCGCCGGCCGGACCCGGGCACGCCCCGCGTCGATGATCACCGCTGCTTCGCCGCTTCGCCCACCCGGGGCCGCGCCGGGGCCTCACCCCTCCGGGTGAGTGCTCGCCGATGGCCCTCGGGCGCCTGCCCGCAGGGGCCGACGGAACCGGTGACACCCGTCCCCGGCCCGGAGAGCTCCCGTGACCAGCGCAGTCCTCGACGTCCCCCGCCCGGCCCTCCGCCCGTCGGCACCGGTCGCGGCCCGCTCGCTGCGGATGCCCGCCGCCGTGGTCGCCGCGGGGGTGCTGGCCGTGGTGGAGGCCCTCGGCCTGCTCGCCCTCGGCCTGGCCGGGCTGGACGGCGTCTTCGGCACCGGCGTGCGGCCCTCCGGGGTCGCGGTGGCGGTCAGCCTGCTGCTGCTGGCCGGCTGGGTGGTGCTCGCCGCCGGTGGCGGGGCCAGCCTGGTCGACGGCGCGGGGCGGGGCCTGCTGGTCGGCGTCAGCTGCGCGGAGATCGCACTGCTGGCGGTGCTCGGCACCGCCGGACTGCTCGGCGCCGAGCTCACCGTGGCCGGGGGGCTGCCGCTGCCCGGCCTGGCCCTGGTCGCCCTGGGCGTGCCGACCGGGAAGCTGCTGCTGGCCACCAGCCCGTCGGCCGGGGCCTGGGTCGCCGCCGGTGGGCGCCCGCGCCCCGCCCGGCGCGCCGTCCCCGTCGTCGAGCGCCGCGGCCTCCGGCTGGTGACGGTCGCCTGCATCGGCCTGGCGCTCACCGCCGTCGCCCTGCTGGGCGCCCCCGCCGCGGAGGCCCCCGCGCCCAGCACCGCCGCCGTCGTCGACGCCCCCTGACCTCCCCGTACCCTCGTGCCGTGACTGATCGGCACATCCTCACCGCCGTCGCGTGGCCCTACGCCAACGGCCCACGGCACATCGGCCACGTCTCCGGGTTCGGCGTCCCCTCCGACGTGTTCAGCCGGTACCACCGGATGACCGGTGACCAGGTGCTGATGGTCAGCGGCACCGACGAGCACGGGACGCCGATCACCGTCGCCGCCGACGCCGAGGGCATCACCCCCCGGGAGATCGCCGACCGCAACAACCGGGTGATCGTGAACGACCTGGCGAGCCTCGGGCTGAGCTACGACCTCTTCACCCGGACGACGACGGCCAACCACCGCGCGGTGAGCCAGGAGATCTTCCTGGGCCTGCTGAAGAACGGCTACGTCTTCCCGCAGACGACGCTGGGCGCGATCAGCCCGTCGACCGGGCGCACCCTGCCCGACCGCTACATCGAGGGCACCTGCCCGATCTGCGGCTACGACGGCGCCCGCGGCGACCAGTGCGACAACTGCGGCAACCAGCTCGACCCGACCGACCTGGTCAACCCGGTGAGCCGGATCAACGGTGAGACGCCGAAGTTCGTCGAGAGCGAGCACTACTTCCTCGACCTGCCGGCGTTCACCCGCGCACTCGGCGACTGGCTGGCCACCCGCAGGAGCTGGCGGCCCAACGTGCTCAACTTCAGCGTCAACCTGCTGGAGGACCTCAAGCCGCGCAGCTACACCCGGGACATCGACTGGGGTGTGCCGGTGCCGCTGGACGGCTGGCGCGACCGCAACGACAAGCGGATCTACGTGTGGTTCGACGCCGTGGTCGGCTACCTGTCGGCGTCCATCGAGTGGGCCCGCCGTTCCGGCGACCCGGAGGCGTGGCGGCAGTGGTGGCAGTCGCCGGACGCCGATGCCTACTACTTCATGGGCAAGGACAACATCGTCTTCCACTCCGAGATCTGGCCGGCCCAGCTGCTCGGGTACAACGGCGCCGGCGACAAGGGCGGGACGCCGGGTTCCTACGGTGCGCTGAACCTGCCCACCGAGGTGGTCTCCAGCGAGTTCCTCACCATGGAGGGGCGCAAGTTCTCCTCCTCGCGCAACGTGGTCATCTACGTGCGCGACTTCCTGTCCCGCTACGACGCCGACGCCCTGCGGTACTTCATCGCGGTGGCCGGGCCGGAGAACCAGGACACCGACTTCACCTGGGCGGAGTTCCTGCGCCGCAACAACGACGAGCTGGTCGCCGGCTGGGGCAACCTGGTCAACCGCACGGTGTCGATGGCCGCCAAGAACGTCGGCGCCGTCCCCACGCCCGGTGAGCTGACCGACGCCGACCGGGCGCTGCTGGCCACCACCTCCGGCGCCTTCGCACCGGTGGGCGAGCTGCTGGGGCGCAACCGGCAGAAGGCGGCGGCCACCGAGGCCATGCGGGTCGTCGGCGAGGCGAACAAGTACCTCTCGGACCAGGCGCCGTGGAAGCTCAAGGAGGACCCGGCCCGCCGGGACACCGTGCTGCACACCGCGCTGCAGGCGATCAAGGACTGCAACGCGTTGCTGACGCCGTTCCTCCCGCACTCCGCGCAGCAGGTGCACGAGCTGCTCGGCGGCACCGGCCCCTGGTCGGTCGCGCCGAGCGTGGTGGAGACCGAGGACCTCGACGACGGCTCGCCGTACCCGGTCATCACCGGGGACTACGCAGCCGGTCAGGCGGTCTGGGCGTCCACGCCGCTGCCGCCGTCGGGCACCCCGCTGGCCCCGCCGAAGCCGGTGTTCACCAAGCTCGACGACTCGATCGTCGCCGACGAGCTCCGGCGGCTCGAGGAGGGCGGCCAGGGCGGCACGGGGAACGGCGAGGCATGAGCCGCTCGGCCGCGTCCCGGGCCAACCGCCGGGGTGAGCCGCCGCCGTCCCCGGAACCGCTGCCGGCGCCGGCGGTCGACAGCCACACCCACTTCGACATCGCCGTCGGCGGTGACGACCGGGCGCCCACCGACGCGGAGGTCGACGAGGCGGTCGCGGCGGCCGTGGCCGTCGGCGTCCCGAGGCTGGTGCAGGTCGGCGTGGACGTCGAGTCCTCGCGCTGGTCGGCCGAGCTGGCCGCCCGGCACCCGAACGTGCTGGCCGCGGTCGCGCTGCACCCCAACGACGCCGGGGCCGGTGCGGCCACCGAGGCGGCGCTGGCCGAGATCGACCGGCTGGCGGCGCAGCCGCGGGTGCGGGCGGTGGGGGAGACCGGGCTGGACCGCTACCGCACCGGCGAGGACGGCTGGGCGGCCCAGGAGGCGTCGTTCCGGGCGCACATCGACATCGCCAAGCGGCACGGCGCCGCCCTGGTCATCCACGACCGCGACGCGCACGAGCACGTGCTGCGCGTGCTGGAGGAGGAGGGCGCACCCGAGCACACGGTGCTGCACTGCTTCTCCGGCGACGCCGCGTTCGCCCGGCAGTGCATCGACCGGGGCTACGTGCTCTCCTTCGCCGGCACCCTCACCTTCGGCAGCGCCGGGTACCTGCGGGAGGCCGCGGCGCTGACCCCGCTGGACCAGCTGCTGGTGGAGACCGACGCCCCGTTCCTCACCCCGGCACCGCTGCGTGGCCGGCCCAACGCGGCCCGGCTGGTGCCGCACACGGTGCGGGCGCTGGCCGAGGTCACCGGCACCGACCTCGAGCAGCTGTGCGGTGCCCTCACCGCCACCGCGGAGCGCGTCTTCGGCGCCTGGGACTGAGGACCCGAAGCGGCTCCGCGCGCACCGGGAACGACACCTGGCCGCGGTGCGGTGCGGAGCACCGCGATGCGCGTGGTGGCGGTGTCGTCCGGAAGGACGACAATGGGCAAGGTGGGCCGCCTCATCGCCGTCGTGCTGTTCATCGCCCTGATGGCACCCGCTGCGCTGCTCGTCCGGGCGTGGGCGCACGCTGCCGGCCGTCGGGCCGTGGCCGCTGCCGCCGTGGCCTTCGTCCCGGTGAGCGCGGGGACGGCGACGGAGCTGCAGCGGCAGGCCGCGCACGGCCGGCGGCTGCGCCGGCTGGGCCTGCTGCTCGGCATCGCCGGGGTCATCGTCTCGGTGGTGCTGCTCGCCGAGGCCTCGGTGTTCCTCTGGGTGCCGTTGCTGGCGGCCGGGCTGCTGGCCGGCGTGCTGCTGGCCGAGGCCACCCGGCCCCGCCCGCGCTGGGCCGTCGCCTCGCCGGCCCGCCGGCCGCGCCGGTCGGACCAGATCTCCCCCTGGCTGCTGTGGACGATGCGCGGCGCCGTCGCCGGGGAGGTGGCGATCGCCCTGCTGCTGCGCGAGGACCTCCCGGAGCCGGTGCTGGTGGCGGCCCTGGTCGCGCCGCTGACCGGCTGGGTGCTGGCCGAGGTCGCGCTGCTGCGGGTGCTGCTGCGGTCGCTGCCCGCCGAGGGCGCCGACGTGCCGGTCGACGAGGCGCAGCGCACCTGGACGGCGCACCTGGTGGTCGCGGCGGCCAGCGTGCTCGCGCTGCTCCCGGCGGGCGGGCTGCTGCTGCGGGCGGCCATCGACCTCGACGAGCGGGTCACCTCCGACGCCGGTGGGCTGGTGCCGGTGGCGCTGGTGGCCGGCGGCTTCTCCACCCTGGTGGCCGGGCTGGCGGTGGCCGGTTTCCTGATCACCTGGCTGCGGCCGGTCCAGCAGCGCTCCCCGGCGCTGACCTGAGGGCCAGCGGCTGCGCACCCGTGTGCGGTTGCCCACGCCACTGACCGATGGACGACGCGCGGACACGCCGTCCAGTCTCACGCCCCGTGTCGGCGTGCCTGCGAAGCGACGTGTCGACACGGTGATCTGCTGTTCCGGCACGGTTGTGTCAGCGAGCCCGTTCGTTATCGTGTCGTGACCGACAGCCGGGGTGGGGAACGCCCAGGTGGTCGTCCACCGCCCCGGGAGAGCCGGGACCACGACGACGACGGGTCCGCATGGTCCCGGGCGCCACCTCTCCGGTGGAGCCCACCGCCTGCTGCCCGGTTCCCCTGCCCGGGTCCTGTGAACCTGGATGTGTTGTGCGCCGATCGCTCCGAGTCAGCCTGTTCGCCCTGGTCCTGCTGGGCCTGGTCGGCGGCTCCGCCGCCTTCTACCTCGCCCAGAAGTCGGTGACCCTCACCATCGACGGCCAGTCGCGGGAGATCAGCACCTACGCCGGCACCGCCGGTGAGGTGCTCGCCGACGAGGGGTTGACGCCGGCCGCCCACGACGTGGTCCTGCCCACCGCAGACTCGGTGGTGCACGACGGGGACACCGTCGTGCTCAACCGGGCCCGCCCGCTGACGCTGACGGTCGACGGCGTGCGCAGCGAGGTGCTCACCACGGCTCTCTCGGTCGACGGCGCCCTGCAGGAGCTGGGCCTGCGCGGGGACGACCTGGTCCTCTCCGCGTCCCGCAGCGAGCGGGTGCCGCTGAACGGCATGGACCTGGCGATCAGCACCAGCAAGGACATCACCCTCATCGCCGACGGGCAGCACCGGACGCTCACCACGACCGCCGCCACCGCCGGCGACCTGCTCGCCGAGCAGGGGATCGCCCTGTCGGCGACCGACCGGATCTCGCTCTACCCCGACCAGCCGCTGCTGGACGCCATGGTGCTGCAGGTGACCCGGGTCCAGGTCGCCGAGGTCGTCGAGGTCCAGCCGGTCGAGTTCGCCACCGTGGAGACCCCGGACCCGGACGTCGTCACCGGGCAGAAGACGGTCACCCAGGAGGGCGTCCCCGGCGAGCGGACCGTCACCTGGCGCGTCACCGTCACCGACGGCGTCGAGACCGGCCGCGAGCAGCTGTCCACCGCCGTCACCAAGGCCCCGGTCGACCAGCTGGTCACCGTCGGCACCAAGCCCCGGCCCGCCGGCGCCGTCCCGGCGACCGCCGACGGGCTGAACTGGGCCGCGCTGGCCAACTGCGAGTCCGGTGGCCGGGCCGACGCGGTCAGCGGCACCGGCAAGTACCGCGGCATGTACCAGTTCTCGACGAGCACCTGGGCCGCCGTCGGTGGCTCCGGTGACCCGGCCGCCGCCTCCGCCGAGGAGCAGACGATGCGGGCCCAGATGCTCTACGCGCGATCCGGTGCCGGTCAGTGGCCGCACTGCGGGTCCCGCCTGTTCGGCTGAGTCGGACGCTGAGCAGCATCCCGGAGCAGCCCGGCGGGCTGCTGGGCCCGGCCGCGATCCGCGAGCTGGCCCAGCAGCTCGACCTGCGCCCCACCAAGACCCTCGGGCAGAACTTCCTGCACGACGCCAACACGATCCGGCGGATCGTGCGCACGGCCGACCTCGCGCCCGACGACGTCGTCCTGGAGGTCGGCCCCGGACTCGGCTCGCTGACCCTGGGGCTGCTCGGCGCCTGCGCGCACGTCACCGCCGTGGAGATCGACCCCCGGCTGGCCGACCAGCTCCCGCACACGGTGGCCGACCGGCTGCCCGGGCTGGCCGGGCGCCTCACCGTGGTCACCGCCGACGCGCTGCGGGTCACCGAGCTGCCCGGCCCGCCGCCGACGGCCCTGGTCGCCAACCTGCCGTACAACGTCGCCGTGCCGGTGCTGCTGCACCTGCTGGAGCTGCTGCCCTCGCTGCGCAGCGCGCTGATCCTGGTGCAGGCCGAGGTCGCCGACCGGCTCGCCGCGGGGCCCGGCAGCCCCGCCTACGGGGTGCCCAGCGTGAAGGCCGCCTGGTACGCCGACGTCCGCCGGGCCGGCAACGTCCCCCGGCCGGTCTTCTGGCCGGTGCCCAACGTCGACTCCGGGCTGGTGGCGCTGACCCGCCGCCCGCACCCGTCCGGTGACCGGGCCGCCACCTTCGCCGTCGTCGACGCCGCGTTCGCCACCCGGCGCAAGGGCCTGCGTGCGGCGCTGGCCCGCTGGGCGGGCAGCCCGGCCCTGGCCGAGCAGCGGCTGCGCGCCGCCGGCATCGACCCCACCACCCGGGGTGAGCAGCTCTCCGTCGAGCAGTTCGCCCGGCTCGCCGCGACCGACCCGGTGGGCGGGTAGCGGATGCCGGCGACGACGGGCAGGGTGCTCCGGTGAGCAACGCGACCGCCGGTGGGCCCGGCCGGCTCGCCGGCAACGGTGCGGTGAGCGCCCGTGCGCCGGCCAAGATCAACGTGCACCTGGGGGTCGGGCCGCTGCGGCCCGACGGCTTCCACGAGCTGGAGACGGTGTTCCTGGCCGTCTCCCTGTTCGACACCGTCACCGTGCGCCCCGGCGACGGGCTGTCGCTGAGCCTGCGCGGGGAGGGCAGCGAGACCGGCCACGGAGCCGGCACCGTGCCGACCGACCGGGGCAACCTGGTGTGGCAGGCGGCGGAGCTGCTGGCCCGGCACGCCGGGGTGCGGCCCGACGCCCACCTGGAGATCGACAAGTCGATCCCGGCCGCGGCCGGGCTGGCCGGGGGCAGCGCCGACGCCGCCGCCGCGCTGGTGGCCCTGGACGCGCTCTGGGGCACCCACGCGACCCGCGGCGACCTGACCCGGCTCGCCGCCGAGCTGGGCAGCGACGTCCCCTTCAGCCTGCTCGGCGGCGTCGCGCTGGGCACCGGGCGGGGGGAGCAGCTGTCCCCGGTGCTGGCCCGTCGCCGGTGGGACTGGGTGCTCGGCATCGCCGGCGAGGGCCTGTCCACGCCGACGGTCTTCCGGGAGCTCGACGACATGCGGGCGGCCGGCGCCGTACCGGACGGCGAGGCCGGGGCCGGCACCGAGCCGGTCATCGCCGCCCTCCGGAGCGGACCACCGTCGGCGCTGGCCGCGGTGCTCGGCAACGACCTGCAGGCCCCGGCGCTGCGGCTGCGGCCCGGGCTCGGCCGGGCGCTCCGCGCGGCCACCGAGGCCGGCGCCCGCGCCGCCCTGGTCAGCGGCTCCGGCCCGACCGTCGCCGCGCTCGCCGAGGACTCCGACGCCGCCGTCGCGCTGGCCGCGCAGCTGGCCGGCGCCGGCGTGTTCCGGACGGTCCGCGCGGTGCACGGGCCGGTCCCCGGAGCGCGCCTGGTCGGTTGAAGGACCCTCCTGCCCGCCACCGCTCGCGAGCTCGCGGCGGGCCCCTGCAGGAGGGCCGGGAGGAGGGGGTCCTTCAGCGGCGGCGGTCGACGAGCCTCGGTTCCGGGTCCAGGTGGGACAACCCGTTGTAGGCGAGGTTGACCAGGTGGGCGGCCACCTCACGCTTGTCCGGTGAGCGGGTGTCCAGCCACCACTGCCCGGTGAGCGCGACCATCCCGACCAGCGCCTGGCTGTAGAGCTCGGCCAGCCCCGGGTCGTAGCCGCGCAGCGCGAAGTTCTCGCCCAGGATGTGCTCCACCTTGCTGGCGACCTCGCTGATCAGCGAGGAGAAGCCGCCCTGGGTGCCGGCCACCGGGGAGTCGCGGACCAGCACCCGGAAGCCGTCGGTCTGCTCCTCGATGTAGTCCAGCAGCACCAACGCGGCCCGCTCGGTCAGCTCCCGCGGGTGCCCGCTGATCGACAGGGCGGAGGTGAAGCGGTCCAGCAGCTGCTGCATCTCCCGGTCGACGACGACCGCGTAGAGGCCCTCCTTGCCGCCGAAGTGCTCGTAGACCACGGGCTTGGAGACGTCGGCGCGCGCCGCGATCTCCTCGATCGAGGTGGCCTCGTAGCCGCGCTCGGCGAACAGCTCACGGCCCACGTCGAGCAGTTGCCTGCGCCGCTGGGCGCCGGTCATCCGCACCCGGGCACGGCCCGTGCCGCCGCCGGAGGGTGCGCTGCCGGCCGCCGGCCCCGGGGTGCTCATCGCCCCATGGTGCCCCGGGAGGCGCCGGCCGGGGCGGTCACCCGGTCCGCGTCGCGCGGCGGACGCCGGGCGGTGGTGGATGCCCCGATCGGGGCGCGGCCCTACGCTCAGGACGGCCCCGGTCGCTCGCGACCGCCGGCCGCGCCACCCGCGCGGACCTCCGCGCGGATGGGGGATGGGGTAATCGGCAGCCCGCCGGCCTTTGGAGCCGGGAAGTCTCGGTTCGAGTCCGAGTCCCCCAGCCAGCGCACACCCCCGCACCCCTGCCGAGGAGACCCGTGAGCCCGTCCGACCCCCGTGCCGCCGTCGGCGCCGTCATCGTCCTCGCCGCCGGGCAGGGCACCCGGATGCGCTCGCGCACGCCCAAGGTGCTGCACGAGATCGGCGGGCGCAGCCTGCTCGGGCACGTCCTCGCCGCGGCCGAGCCGCTGGGCGCGACGCAGACGGTCGTCGTCGTCGGCTCCGGGCGCGAGGCCGTCGAGGAACACCTCGCGCGGACCGCGCCGCTGGCCCGGCCGGTCGTGCAGGAGGAGCAGCGGGGCTCCGGCCACGCCGCCGCCGTCGCCCTCGACGCGCTGCCCGGGCTCACCGGCTCGGTGGTCATCCTCAACGGCGACGCCCCGCTGGTGCGCCCGGAGACGCTCAGCGGGCTGGTCGCCGCGCACTCCGCCGCGGGCGCCGTCCTCACCGTGCTCACCGCCGAGGTCGACGACCCGACCGGCCTCGGGCGGATCGTCCGGGACGACGACGGCGCGGTGCGCGCCATCGTCGAGGAGAAGGACGCCGACGCCGCGCAGCGGGCCATCACCGAGGTCAACGCCGGGGTCTACGTCGGTGACGCCGCCGCCGTCCGGGAGGCGCTGTCCCGGGTGGGCTCGGCCAACCAGCAGGGCGAGCAGTACCTCACCGACGTGCTCGGCCTGCTCGTCGCCGACGGGCGGCCGGTCGGCGGGCACCGGGCCGACGACCCGGACGACACCCTGGGCTGCAACGACCAGCGGGAGCTGGCCGCCCGCCGCCGCACGCTCAACGACCGGGTGCTCGACCGGTTGATGCGGGCCGGTGTCGTCGTCGTCGACCCGCTGACCACGTGGGTCGACGTCACCGTCGAGGTCGCCGCCGAGGCCGTGCTGCACCCCGGCACCCAGCTGCTGGGGGCCACCACCGTCGCCGCCGGCGCGGTCGTCGGCCCGGACACCACCCTCGTCGACACCGAGGTGGGGGAGGGCGCCTCCGTGGTCAGGTCGCACGTCCACCTGGCCGAGATCGGCCCGGAGGCCTCCGTCGGGCCGTTCAGCTACCTCCGCCCGGGCTCGCGGCTGGCCCGCAAGGCCAAGGTGGGGGCCTACGTCGAGACGAAGAACGTCCAGCTCGGCGCGGGATCGAAGGTGCCGCACCTGTCCTACGTGGGCGACGCGACGATAGGCGAGGGCACCAACATCGGGGCCGCCACCGTGTTCGTCAACTACGACGGCGTGGCCAAGCACCACACCACCGTGGGCGACCACGTCCGGATCGGCTCCGACACCATGCTCGTGGCGCCGGTCACCGTCGGCGACGGGGCCTACACCGCCGCCGGCTCCGTGATCACCGGCGACGTCCCCCCGGGCGCCATGGGCGTGGCCCGGGCCACTCAGCGGAATGTGGCAGGCTGGGTGAGTCGCAGGCGTCCGGGATCCCCCGCGGCGCAGGCCGCGGAAGCGGCGCAGCGATCAGCAGCACCGGCCGCGGACGCGGCGGGCGCAGGACCGATCCCGATCACGGACGAGGGCACCACCCCGTCCGCTGGCTCGGGGGCCGACCAGTAGGGGCGGGGCAATGAGCGCCATCCGGCAGACCACCAACAAGAGCCTGATGCTCTTCTCCGGGCGCGCGTACCCGGAGCTGACCGACGAGATCGCCGGGCACCTGGGCGTCACCGCGACCCCGACCGCGGCCTACGAGTTCGCCAACGGCGAGCTGTTCGTGCGCTTCGAGGAGTCGGTGCGCGGGTGCGACGCCTTCGTGGTGCAGAGCCACACGGCGCCGATCAACACCTGGCTCATGGAGCAGCTGATCATGGTCGACGCGCTCAAGCGCGCCTCGGCCAAGCGGATCACCGTCGTCGCGCCGTTCTTCCCCTACGCCCGGCAGGACAAGAAGCACCGCGGTCGCGAGCCCATCTCCGCCCGGCTGGTCGCCGACATGTTCAAGACCGCCGGCGCCGACCGGCTGATGACCGTCGACCTGCACACCGCGCAGATCCAGGGCTTCTTCGACGGGCCGGTCGACCACCTGTTCGCCATGGACCTCCTCATCGAGGAGGTCAAGCGCAAGTGGGGGCACTGCGACCTCACCGTCGTCTCCCCGGACTCCGGGCGGGTCCGCGTCTCCGAGCGGTGGAGCGACAAGCTCGGCGGCACCCCGCTCGCCTTCATCCACAAGACCCGCGACGTCACCCGGCCGAACGAGGTCGTCGCCAACCGCGTCGTCGGTGAGGTCGAGGGCCGGGTCTGCATCCTGGTCGACGACATGATCGACACCGGCGGCACCATCGCCAAGGCCGCCGAGACGCTCTTCGAGGCCGGTGCCGCCGACGTGATCATCGCCGCGACCCACGGCGTGCTCTCCGGCCCGGCCGTCGACCGGCTCAAGAACAGCCGGGTCAGCGAGGTGATCGTCACCAACACGCTGCCGATCGAGCCGGCCCGCCAGTTCGACAAGCTCACCGTGCTCTCCATCGCCCCGCTGCTCGGCCGGGCGATCAGGGAGGTCTTCGAGGACGGCTCGGTGACCAGCCTCTTCGGGGGAGCCAGCTGATCTGTCGTCCTACCGGACGACACCGCGGCCAACGGCCGTCCCCGACGGCCGTTGAGCCGTTGCCCGCGGCGGCGGCAGGAACCCTCCGGGGCGGGCGGTCCGGGCGCTCTCGGCTGGTCACTCCGCTCGTCCCCGACCCGCGGGCTCGTGGCGGGGCTCGTGTAATCTCGCTCCCGTTGCCCGGCGAGGGAGCGGTTCGTCCGACTCCGTGATCGACGTGCGTGTGCTCCTCACGGTGTGCTGCGCGCCGAGCGCCGGCCCCCGACCACTGATCTAGGAGCACACCACCGTGGCTGACTTCCGCCTCGTCGCCGAGCCCCGCACCGAGTTCGGCAAGGGCAGCGCCCGCCGCACCCGCCGGGCCGGCCGCGTCCCCGCCGTCATGTACGGACACGGCCAGGACGTCGTCCACCTGTCCGTGCCGGCCCTCGAGTTCGCCGCGGTGCTGCGCAACGGCGGCACCAACGCGCTGATCACCGTCACCCTGGACGGCAAGGACCAGCTCGTGCTCATCAAGGCCGTGCAGCGCGACCCGCTGACCCGCGTGCACGAGCACGTCGACCTCGTGGTCGTCCGCCGGGGCGAGAAGGTCACCGTCGACGTGCCGGTCCTCATCACCGGCCAGGCGGCCCCCGACGCGATCAGCAACCACCAGCTGAACGCCGTCTCCCTCGAGGCCGACGCGACGAACCTGCCCGAGTCGATCGAGGTGGACATCACCGGCCGGGGCGCGGGGGAGAACATCACCGCCGCCGACCTCACCCTGCCGGCCGGCGCGACGCTGATCACCGACCCGGAGGCGCTGGTCATCGGCTTCCTGGGCGCGCCGTCGGCGGCCGAGCTCGAGGCCGACCTGGGCACCGACGCGACCGACGCCCCCGAGGGCGACATCGTCCCCGAGCCGCTGGACCAGGGCAGCGGTGAGTCGATGGACTCCGCCGAGAAGTCCAGCGACGACTGAGGCGATCCGCTGACCGAGAGCACGACCCGCAGGGGCGCCGGCGCTGCCGGCGCCCCTGCGGCGTCTCCCGTCTCCGAGGGGCCCTTCCTCGTCGTGGGCCTGGGCAACCCCGGCCCCGGCTACGCGGGCAACCGGCACAACGTCGGCGCGATGGTGCTGGCCGAGCTGGCCGCCCGGGCCGGGGTGAAGCTGTCGGCCGGCAAGGGGCCGCGCGCCCGGGCGCTGTCCGGTGAGGGGCGCCTGGCCGGCCGCCGGGTCGTCCTCGCCCAGCCGCTCACCTACATGAACGAGTCCGGCGGTCCGGTGCGCGGGCTGCTGGACTACCACCACCTCCCCGCCACCGACCTCGTCGTCGTGCACGACGAGCTGGACCTCGACTTCGAGGTGGTGCGGCTCAAGCGCGGTGGGGGAGAGGGCGGGCACAACGGGCTGCGCTCGATCACCCGCTCCACCGGAACCAAGGACTACCTGCGCGTGCGCGTCGGCATCGGTCGCCCGCCCGGGCGCCAGGACCCCGCCGACTTCGTGCTCAAGGACTTCTCCGCCACCGAGCGCAAGACGCTGGACCTGCTGATCGCGGAGGCCGCCGACGCCACCGAGCTGCTCCTGGAGCGCGGCCTGGAGGCCGCGCAGAACGTGGTGCACCCCCGCGGCTGACCAGTCCGTCCGTCCCGGTCGCGGCCGGAGCCCGGTCGGGTGAACTGCCGCACCAGCACGGTCCCTGACGGGTGAACTTCCCCATCGCCGGTGGTCGGCGTCGTCACGGGGTGTGAGTGTCCCGGGGGGAGGTCCGGTCCGGGGAGGCCTTCGTCGGACGAGGGGGCAACGCGATGGTCGTGCACACCAGCCCGCGCTGCCGTCTCGGTGATCCGGCGGAGGGGACATGTCGTCGGCCGGGGATGCCCCGCCGCCGGTTCCTGTCCACGGCGCTCTACGCGCTGGCAGGAACCCTCACGGTGGCCGCTGTGGCCGCACTCACCCCTGGGGCGAGCGGCGCCCGGGCCGATGAGGCCGGGACCACCCCAGCGGCGGCGACAGCGCCGGCAGTGGGGGAGGGGGCCGTCCGGACGGACGGCCCGCCCGGTGACCCGGCGTCCTGGCGCCAGGTCTTCGGTGACGACTTCAACGGGACGCAGATCGATCGGCAGGTCTGGCGGGTGAACCGCTACGGGGGCGCCGACGATGACGGCGCGTTCAACCCGCCCATCGAGGGCGCCTACTACTCCCCGGACAACGTGGGGGTCGCCAACGGCAGCGCGTACCTCGAGATCCGGCCGGAACCGGCGACCGTCGAGGGGACCGGCTACACCCATTCCTCGGGTTGCCTCACGACCGAGGACTCCTTCCTGCTCGAGGACGGCGACTACGTCGAAGCCCGGATCTGGATCCCGGAGGGCGACCAGCTCTGGCCGGCGTTCTGGACCGTCTCGCCCGACTCGTGGCCACCGGAGATCGACATCGCCGAGTTCATGCCGAGCTCGCTGCAGCAGCAGCCGGTGATCGTGCACCACTCGGTGGACGGCTCCACCAACTACCAGAGCGCCTACGGCGAGGCCGGAGTGGACTACCGAAACGGCTGGCACACCTATGGGCTGCTACGGGAGAACGGGCGGCTGCTGCCCTTCCTCGACGGAGTCCCCTACCCGCAGGCCGGCCTGGTGGCGGGGGCCGACACCCAGCCGCAGTACATCGTGCTCAACCTGGCCCTGTACGCCGGCGGCGAGCCCACCCCGGAAACCCGGATGATGGTCGACTTCGTCCGCGCCTGGCGTCGCGCCTGAGGAACGGGTCCCCTGACCCGGCCGCGGACGCCGCCGGCACCCACGCCCGGCTCGCGGACGGCGGGCCCCCGGACGCGAGGGGTCGGCGCGGTCGCCCCGCCGGGACTAACCTGTGTTCGGTCCCCGCGCGCATTCGGCGCGCCGTGTCGGACCGTCACAACCCAGGAGTTGCCCCCGTGAGCTTGCGCGGCGTGCTCGACGTCGTCCTGACCGACGCCGGACTGTCCTCGGTGGTGAGCCGGGCCGGCTCCGCCGAGCTGGCGGTCACCGCACCGCCGGCGGTGCAGCCGCTGGTCGCCGCCGCGCTCGCCGCGGACCGGCCGGGTGCCGGGGTGCCGGTGCTCGTGGTCACCGCGGGGGAGCGCGACGCGGACGCCGTCGCGGCGGTGCTCCGCTGCTTCGTGCCCGACCGCCGGGTCGAGGTCTTCCCCGCCTGGGAGACGCTGCCGCACGAGCGGCTCAGCCCCCGCGCGGACACGGTCGGCCGGCGCCTCGCGGTGCTGCGGGACCTGACCCACCCCGGGGAGAACGGCACGGTCGACGTGCTGGTCGCCCCGGTGCGCAGCGTGCTGCAGCCGCTGGCCCCCGGCCTCGGCGACCTGGTGCCGGTCGAGCTGGCCCCGGGGCAGAGCGCCGAGCTGGACGACGTTGCCCGGGCGCTGGCCGACGCCGCCTACACCCGGGTCGAGCTGGTGGAGAAGCGCGGCGAGTTCGCCGTCCGCGGTGGCCTGCTTGACGTCTTCCCGCCCACCGAGCCGCACCCGGTGCGGGTGGAGTTCTGGGGGGACGAGGTCGACGAGCTGCGCTACTTCTCCGCCGCCGACCAGCGCTCGCTGAACGAGCGGCCCGACCGGCTGTGGGCCCCGCCGTGCCGCGAGCTGCTGCTCACCGCCGACGTCCGGGCCCGCGCGGCGCAGTTGGCCGTCGACCACCCGGAGCTGGCCGAGGTGGCCGGCAAGCTGGCCGAGGGCATCGCCGTGGAGGGCATGGAGTCGCTCACCCCGGCGCTGATCGGCGACTCCCGGATGGAGCTGCTCACCGACCTGGTCGCGCCGGGTGCGCACGTGCTGGTCCTCGACCCCGAGCGGGTGCGCAGCCGCGCGGCGGACCTGGTGCGCACCGCCGAGGAGTTCCTCGCCGCGTCCTGGCAGACCGCGGCCGAGGCCGGGCAGGCGCCGATCGACCTGGGTGCGTCGTCCTTCCGGGACCTGGAGGACGTCGCCGACGCCGCCCGCGGCCGGGGGCTGCCCTGGTGGACGACCGGCGTGTTCACCCTGCAGCCGGACGACGACGCCGCCCAGGTGACGCTGGACGCCACCGGTGTCGAGCGGTTCCACGGCGACCAGGAGCGCGCCTTCGACCAGTTCCGCCGCTGGGGCCGCGATGGCTGGCGCACCGTGCTCACCTTCGCCGGTCCGGGCCCCGCGCAGCGCGCCGCGGACCAGCTCACCGAGGCCGACCTCGGCGCCCGGCTGGTGCCCGGCATCGAGACCGCCCCCGAGGCGGGTGTGCCCTTCGTCACCCAGGGCAACCTGGAGGCTGGCTTCGCCTTCCCCGGTGTCGGGCTGGCGCTGGTCACCGAGGGCGACCTGACCGGCCAGCGCGGCACGAGCATGCGCGACGCGACCAAGATGCCGGCCCGGCGGCGCAACGCCGTCGACCTGGTGCAGCTGCAGCCGGGTGACCTGGTGGTGCACGAGCAGCACGGCATCGGCCGGTACGTGGAGATGGTCAGCCGCACCGTGCACGGCGGGCAGCGCGACTACCTGATCGTCGAGTACGCGCCGGGCAAGCGGAACCAGCCACCGGACCGGCTGTTCGTGCCCACCGACTCCCTGGACCAGCTCACGCGCTACGTCGGCGGGGAGGCCCCGGCCCTGTCCAAGCTGGGCGGCGCCGACTGGACCAAGACCAAGAACCAGGCGCGCAAGGCGGTCAAGCAGATCGCCGCGGAGCTGATCCGGCTCTACTCCGCCCGGATGGCGACCAAGGGCCACGCCTTCGGCCCGGACACCGTCTGGCAGCGTGAGCTGGAGGACGCCTTCCCGTTCCAGGAGACCCCCGACCAGCTCGCCGCGATCGACGAGGTCAAGGCGGACATGATGAACCCGGTCCCGATGGACCGGATCATCTGCGGCGACGTGGGCTACGGGAAGACCGAGATCGCGGTGCGCGCGGCGTTCAAGGCGGTGCAGGACGGCAAGCAGGTCGCCGTCCTGGTGCCGACCACGCTGCTGGCCAACCAGCACTTCAAGACCTTCGCCGAGCGGTTCGCCCAGTTCCCGGTGACCGTCGCCGTCCTCTCCCGGTTCCAGTCGACGGCAGAGTCGAACGAGACGCTGCGGAAGCTGGCCGACGGGGAGATCGACGTGCTGGTCGGCACCCACCGGCTGCTGCAGCCCACCACCCGGTTCAAGGAGCTGGGCCTGGTGATCGTCGACGAGGAGCAGCGCTTCGGCGTCGAGCACAAGGAGTACCTGAAGACGATGCGGACGGCGGTCGACGTGCTGTCGATGTCCGCGACGCCGATCCCGCGCACGCTGGAGATGAGCCTGACCGGCATCCGCGAGATGTCGACGATCCTCACCCCGCCGGAGGAGCGGCACCCGGTGCTGACCTACGTGGGCGCCTGGGACGACAAGCAGATGGCCGCGGCGATCCGCCGGGAGCTGCTGCGCGACGGCCAGGTCTTCGTGATCCACAACCGGGTGCAGTCGATCGACAAGGCGGCGGCGAAGATCCGCACGCTGGTGCCCGAGGCCCGGGTGGCGGTCGGCCACGGGCAGATGAAGGAGCACGAGCTCGAGAAGATCATGGTCGGCTTCTGGGAGAAGGAGTACGACGTCCTGGTCGCCACCACGATCGTCGAGTCCGGCCTGGACATCCCCAACGCCAACACCCTGATCGTCGACCGGGCCGACACCTTCGGCCTCTCCCAGCTGCACCAGATCCGCGGCCGGGTCGGCCGGGGCCGGGAGCGCGCCTACGCCTACTTCACCTACGACCCGTCGCGCCCGCTGACCGAGACCTCGGTCGACCGGCTGACCACGATCGCGCACAACACCGATCTCGGCGCCGGCATGGCGGTGGCGATGAAGGACCTGGAGATCCGCGGCTCGGGCAACCTGCTCGGCGGCGAGCAGTCCGGGCACATCGCCGGGGTCGGCTTCGACCTCTACGTGCGGCTGGTCGGCGAGGCGGTCACCGACTACCGGGCGCAGGCGACCGGGGAGGCGCCGCCGGTGGAGCCGGCGGAGGTCCGGGTCGACCTGCCGGTCGACGCGCACCTGCCGCACGACTACGTGCCCGGCGAGCGGCTGCGGATGGAGGCCTACCGCAAGGTCGCCAGCGTGCAGGACGACGACCAGGCGCAGGCCGTGCTCGACGAGCTCACCGACCGCTACGGCCCGGCGCCGGCCCCGGTGCTCAACCTGCTGGCGGTGGCCCGGTTCCGCGCCGCCATGCGCCGGCTCGGCGTCACCGAGGTGTCGATGCAGGGCCGCAACATCCGGGTCGGCCCGGTGGAGCTCCGGGAGAGCCAGGTCATGAAGCTGTCCCGGCTCGCCGAGGGCGCCACCTACAAGGAGGCGGTCCGCACCGTGTCGATCAAGGTGCCGGTGGGCCCGGACCGGCGCACCCCGCTGCGCGACGTGGCGCTGCTGGAGAAGCTGCACGCGCTGCTGTCGGCCGTGGTCGAGCCACCGCTGGCCGTCGCCGCCTCCTGACCCCTCGGCCGTCCCCCCCCCGGGATCAGGTCAGCTGATCGAGCACCGCAGCTGAGCTGATCGTGGGCCACACCCGCGCGGAGGGCGACGCAGGGCACGGCGTCGTCCAGCTCCCGGCCGACGGCGCGGCGGCGGCTGCCGGAGACTGGGCGGGTGCCGATCGCCCTGCTGATCACCGTCAGCCCCCGCCTGCCCGGACTGCTCGCCCCCGCCGGCTGGCGGGCGGTCACCACCGCACCGCTCGTGCTCGCCCTGCCCGGGGCGGCGGACACCGCCGCCGCGCTGCGCGCGGAGGGCGCGCCGGTCACCGACGTCGCCGACCCGGCCGAGGCGGCCGGCGCGGCCGCCCCGGTGCCGGACACCGTCCTGCTGGCCACCCCGGAGGAGGCCGCCGGCTGGGAGGTCGTGCCGCGGGTCGCCGGCGCGCCCGAGCCGCCCGGCGCCCGGCTGCTGGACGTCGTCGCCGTGATGGACCGGCTGCGCTCGCCCGGCGGCTGCCCGTGGGACGCCGAGCAGACCCACGCCTCCCTGCGCGGCTACCTGCTGGAGGAGGCGCACGAGGCCTACGACGCGATCGTCGACGAGGACCCGGTCGCCATGCGCGAGGAGCTCGGCGACGTGCTGCTCCAGGTGGCCTTCCACGCCCGGGTGGCCGCCGAGGCGCCCGGGGAGCGGCGCTTCGACGTCGACGACGTCGCCGCCGAGCTGGTCGACAAGCTGGTGCGCCGGCACCCGCACGTGTTCGCCGACGCGGGCCCCCGGGACGTGGCGCAGGTCGAGGCCGGGTGGGACGAGATCAAGAAGACCGAGAAGCAGCGGCGCTCACCCACCGAGGGCGTCTCCCGCTCGCAGCCGGCGACCTCCTGGGGCGCGGCGCTGGCCGGGCGGGCCGAGCGGGCCGGGTTGCCCACCCCGCCGGCCGGGGAGCTGGCCGCCCGGGACGCCGAGGAGCTCGGCACCCTGCTGCTGGGGCTGGTGGTCGCCGCCCGACGGCGTGGCTGGGACGCCGAGGACGCGCTGCGCGCCGCCGTCCGCCGGTACGCCGACGAGCTGGACGCCGCGGCCGCCCGGGCGGCGGAGCACCCAGCCGGGTGAGGGCACGAGGCGCGCCCGGGGCGGAACGCCCTAGCGTGGAGGGCCGGCCTTGTCCACGTCCGCGAAGGAGCCGCCCCGCGTGCCCACGACACTGCTCGCTGCCGACGACGGCACGGTGACCGAGGCGCTGCCGACCAGCACCTGGCTGCTGCTCGTCGTCGTCGCCGGCGCCGCCCTGGTCGCCTGGCTGATCGCCCTCGTCGTCGGGGTGGTGATCACCCGGTTCGCCCGCCGCTCGCCGGCGCTGGCCGACCTGTCCCGCCGCGGCCGCCGGCCGTTCCGGCTGTTCTGCCTGCTGCTCGCGGTCACCGTGGTGCTGGACGCGGCGCCCGGGGTGGGCGACTGGCGGGACGTCGTCGTCCGGGCGCTCGGGCTGGCGCTGATCGGCGTCGCCGCGTGGCTGGTCGCCGTGGGCGCGTTCGTGGTCGAGGACCTGGCGCTGGCCCGCTACGACGTCGACGTCGTGGACAACCGGCACGCCCGCC
Organism: Modestobacter sp. SYSU DS0657; assembly: GCF_054050925.1. Classification (NCBI taxonomy): domain Bacteria; kingdom Bacillati; phylum Actinomycetota; class Actinomycetes; order Geodermatophilales; family Geodermatophilaceae; genus Modestobacter; species Modestobacter sp. SYSU DS0657. The sequence continues at coordinate 102,284 of NZ_JBJHAG010000008.1, forward strand.
GGGTGCGCACCCAGGTCACCCTCGTCCGCCGGCTCACCGTGGCGTTGATCGCCGTCCTCGCGGTCGCCGGGATGCTGCTGACCTTCCCCTCCGCCCGGGCCGCCGGCACCAGCATCCTGGCCAGCGCCGGTCTGCTGTCCGTCGTCGCCGGTCTGGCCGCGCAGACCTCGCTGGCCAACGTCTTCGCCGGGATGCAGCTGGCGTTCACCGATGCGATCCGGGTCGACGACGTGGTGGTCATCGAGGACGAGTGGGGCCGGATCGAGGAGATCACGCTGACCTACGTCGTCGTGCACATCTGGGACGACCGCCGGCTGGTGCTGCCCTCCACCTACTTCACCACCACCCCGTTCCAGAACTGGACCCGCAAGGAGTCCGCCGTCCTGGGCTCGGTGGAGCTCGACGTCGACTGGACCGTGCCGTTCGAGGAGATGCGCACCGAGTTGGTCCGGCTGGTCGAGCACAACGAGTTGTGGGACGGCCGGGTGCAGGTGCTGCAGGTGACCGACGCCGTCGGGTCGGTCGTGCGGGTGCGGGTGCTGGTCAGCGCCAAGGACGGCCCGACCCTGTTCGACCTGCGCTGCCACGTGCGCGAGGGCCTGGTCGGCTGGCTGCAGCGCGAGCACCCCGACGGCCTGCCCCGGGTGCGGTACGAGGGCGTCGCCGGCCACCTGACCCCGGCGCCGGCGGCCCGCCCGCCCGCGGCGCCCCGGTCGGCACCGACCCGGCCCGTGCCGCAGCCGGTCGACGACGGCGAGCGCCCCGCGCCGGCACCGGGGCCGCAGACCGGGCTGTTCACCGGCAGCGTCGAGGCCCTCGAGCGATCCCGGGCGTTCACCGGGCCGAGCGAGGAGGAGCTGGCCGAGCGCGCCCGGGAGGACGCCGAGTCGTCCGAGCGGCGGCCGACCGGCGAGTGACCGGGCCGGGGGCCCAGCGGTCGGCTCAGCCGGCCCGGGTGGCGCGCGGGTCGGAGCCCAGCAGCTGGGGGAGCCAGAACAGCACGGCGGCGGAGACCGCCGTCGCCAGCACGAAGCCCTCCGCGCCGCTGCCCATCACGTAGGCCCACAGCAGGCCCACGCCGGGGGCGCCGACGGGCAGCGCGGCGTCGGCCCGCGCCTGCCGGAGCAGGCCGACGTCGCCGGCCGCCGGGTCGACGGGGGCCGGACGCAGCTCACCGCGCGGGGGTCGGCGGTGCAGCCACCCCGAGGGCCACAGCTCGGTACCGTCGAGGACCGGTAGCACCAGCCGGTCGCGGGCCGGGTCGCCGCGCACCTCGACGGGGGTGTCGGGGACCAGCCGGTCCAGCTCGGGGGCCCAGTGCACCGGCAGCCAGCGCAGCCCGGCGGTCGTGGACAGCTCCAGCCAGCTGCGCACCAGCAGGCCCTGCCGCAGCACCAGGTGCGCGGCGGTCACCCGGGTGGCGGGGCGGCGGCGCAACCGGGGCCGGCCGAGCAGCCGGCCGGCGGTCAGCCCGGCGACGACCAGGACCACGAGGGCCACCACGACCAGCCCGAAGACCACCTCGGCCAGCGCGGCGGAGACGGCGTCACCGTCGGCGTGCACCGGCACCGGCCCGTCGTCCGCCAGGGCATCCGTGTCGTACCGGACGGTGACCTGGGCACCCACCGGCACGTCCTGCGGCTCGGGCAGCTCCAGCCGGCCGGTCAGCTCCGTGCCTCCGGGCCCGGGGAAGCGCAGTACGAGGCCCCGCCCCTCCGGCGGCGCGCCGACGCCGGTGACCGTGGCGACCGCCGTCGCGTCGGCGGCGGCCAGCGGCGCCCGCAGCTCGGTCAGCCGCAGCGCCAGCAGCACCAGCACGGCGGCCCCGACGACGAGCACCGGTACCAGGCCCAGCAGCAGCTGACGGCCGGCCCGCCGGTGCGGACGCGGCATCGGGGGAGCGCTCATCGGCGTCATGTTCCCAGGCGTCGGCGCGCGTCCGGCGCCGATCCCCGGCCCGGCCCCGGCCCCGGTCACTGCGGCGCGGGTGTGCACCTCCACCGGAGCGGCTGGCTAGGCTGCTGCACGTGGCCAGCATCGACGCAGTAGGCGCGCGGGAGATCCTCGACTCGCGCGGTAACCCGACCGTGGAGGTCGAGGTCGCCCTCGACGACGGCACGATCACCCGTGCCGCGGTCCCGAGCGGCGCCTCCACCGGCGCATTCGAGGCGGTGGAGCTCCGCGACGGCGGCGACCGCTACAACGGCAAGGGCGTGACCAAGGCCGTCGACAACGTGCTCGACGTCATCGGCCCCGAGCTCGTCGGCTACGACGCCGCCGAGCAGCGGCTGGTCGACCAGCGCCTGCTCGACCTCGACGGCACCCCCAACAAGGAGCGGCTGGGCGCCAACGCCATCCTCGGCGTGAGCCTCGCGGTCGCCAAGGCCGCGGCCGAGTCCGCCGGGCTGCCGCTGTTCCGCTACGTCGGCGGCCCCTCGGCGCACCTGCTGCCGGTGCCGATGATGAACATCCTCAACGGTGGCGCCCACGCCGACAGCAACGTCGACGTCCAGGAGTTCATGATCGCCCCGATCGGGGCGGCGACCTTCGCCGAGGCGCTCGCCGTGGGCACGGAGACCTACCACGCGCTGAAGTCGGTGCTGAAGAAGCGCGGCCTGGCCACCGGGCTGGGCGACGAGGGCGGCTTCGCCCCCGACCTGCCGAGCAACCGGGACGCCCTGGACCTGATCGCCGAGGCGGTGGAGAAGGCCGGCTACACCGTCGGCACCGACATCGCCTTCGCCCTGGACGTCGCCGCGACCGAGTTCCACAGCGACGCCGGGTACGCCTTCGAGGGCAAGACCCTCTCGGCCGACCAGCTCGTCGAGTACTACCGCGGCCTGGTCGACGCCTACCCGGTCGTCTCGATCGAGGACCCGCTGTCCGAGGAGGACTGGGCCGGCTGGGTGGCGATGACCGAGGCCCTCGGCGACCGTGTGCAGATCGTCGGCGACGACCTGTTCGTCACCAACCCCGCGCGCCTGGCCGACGGCATCGAGAAGGGCGCGGCGAACGCCCTGCTGGTCAAGGTCAACCAGATCGGCACGCTGACCGAGACCCTCGACGCGGTCAACCTCGCCCACCGCAACGGCTACCGCTCGATGATGAGCCACCGCTCCGGCGAGACCGAGGACACCACGATCGCCGACCTCGCCGTCGCCACCGACTGCGGGCAGATCAAGACCGGTGCCCCGGCCCGCAGCGAGCGCGTGGCCAAGTACAACCAGCTGCTCCGCATCGAGGAGGAGCTCGACGACGCCGCCCGGTACGCCGGCGCCGCCGCCTTCCCGCGGCTGGCCCGCAGCTGACGACGCCGTGAGCACCGCCCGCACCCGCCGCGGTCGGCCCGGTGGCGCTCGCCGCCGGGCCTCCTCGCGGCCGGTGCGGGCGGCTGCGCGCAGCAGCGGCGGCAGCCGGCCCGGACGGCGCAGCACGCGCAGCCCGGCCCGTGCCGCCCCTTCGCGCCGTGGCCCCCGGGTCACCGGCCGGGCCGTGCTGCTCGGCGCGCTCGTGCTGCTGCTCGCGCTCACCCTGGCCGGCCCGCTGCGCCAGTACGTGGCCGGCCGCCAGGAACTGGCCGAGCTCGCGGCCGAGCACGACGCGCTCACCTCCCGCGCCGAGCAGCTGCAGGCCCAGCTCGACCGCCAGGCCGACCCCGCCTACATCGCCCAGCGGGCCCGCGAGCGGCTCACCTACGTGCTCCCCGGCGACCGGCTGGTGATCGTCGGGGACGCCGGCGACCCGGGGGACACCGCCGACGCCCCCGTCCAGGCGCCGCGCCCGGACGGCCGCGTGCCCTGGTACGAGGGCCTGCTCGGCTCGGTGGCGGCGGCCGACGGAGACCCAGCGGCAGCCGGCGGGTAGCCCTGCCGCAGCAGAAGAACCCCCTCCTCCCCACCCATCGCGAGCTCAGGGTGGTGCCCGGGAGGGGGCCGTGACGGGACGGTCGAGGCGCTGCCGCAGACTCGTGGGGTGTCCACACCTGAGCCGGCGCCGGTGTCCCCGCCCGTGACGGCCGAGGACCGCGCGGTCGTCGCGCGCCAGCTCGGCCGGCCCCCGCGCGCCCTGGTCGGCGTCGCCCACCGCTGCCCCTGCGGCCAGCCCGACGTGGTGGAGACCTCGCCGCGGCTGGAGGACGGCACGCCGTTCCCCACGCTGTACTACCTGACCTGCCCGCGGGCCAGTGCCGCCGCCAGCCGGCTGGAGTCGGCCGGCCGGATGAAGGAGTGGCAGGCCGAGCTCGGCACCGATCCGGACCTGGCCGCCGGCTACCAGGCCGCGCACGAGTCCTACCTGGCCACGCGCGACGCCCGCGACGTGCTGCCCACCCGGGCCACCGCCGGCGGGATGCCCGACCGGGTCAAGTGCCTGCACGCCCTGGCCGGCCACGCGCTGGCCGCCGGGCCGGGCGTGAACCCGATCGGGGGGGGGGGGGGGGGGGGGGGGGGGGGGGGGGGGGGGGGGGGGGGGGGGGGGGGGCGGCGCCCCCCCCCCCCCCCCCCCCCCCCCCCCCCCCCCCCCCCCCCCCCCCTGGGCGAGGCCGGCATCGACATCGTCTCGGTCGACGTCCTGGAACGCGGCAACGGCGTGGCCGTCGACGACATCGTGGTCGAGCTCCCGCCCGACCGGGTGGCCGACAGCCTGATCACCGCGGCGACCGCGGTCGACGGGGTGCAGGTGGAGTCGCTGCGCCCGTTCGCCGGGCCGCTGGACACCCATCGGGAGCTGAACCTGCTGGAGGCGCTCGCACCGGCCGGCGAGGGCACGGCGAAGACGCTGGCCGCGGAGCTGCCGCGGGTCTTCCGCAGCGGCTGGGCGGTGGTGCTCACCGGCTCGGCGGAGGACGTGCAGGTGCTGGCCGCCTCGGACGCCGCACCCTCGCTGGACGGGGTCTCGATGCCCTGGCTGCCGCTGACCGGGCCGCTGCTGCTGCCCAGCGAGGCGGAGTGGGTGCCGAGCCGCTGGCAGGAGCTGGCCGTCGAGATGATGGCCGCCCCGCTGGACGGCGGTCAGGCGGTGCTGCTCGGCCGCTCCGGCGGGCCGGCGTTCCGGCGCTCGGAGCTGTTGCGGCTGGCACACCTCACCGGCCTCGCCGCGACCGTCGCCCGGATGCCCCCGGCCTAGTCGAAGGACCCCCTCGCCCCCCCACCACTCGCGAGCTCGCGGCGGGACCCTGCGAGGGGGCCGGAAGACCTACTCCGCATCGCTCCCGTCGCCGATGGTGGCGATCTCACGGGCGGCGTCCGGGCCCTGCTCGAGCAGCACCTGGAACCCGTCGTCGTCCAGGATCGGCGCCTTCACCTGCACGGCCTTGTCGTACTTGCTGCCCGGGTCGGCGCCGACCACGACGAAGCCGGTCTTCTTCGACACCGACCCGGTGACCTTGCCGCCGCGCTGCTGGATCGCGGCGATCGCCTGGTCGCGGCTGTGGTCGCGCAGCGACCCGGTGACGACGACGGTGACCCCGGTGAGCGGGCCGGGGCCGGCGTCCTCCCCCTCGTCGGCCATCCGGACCCCGGCCCGGCGCCACTTCTCCACCACCTCGCGGTGCCAGTCGACGGCGAACCAGTCGCGGACCGCGGCGGCGATGGTCGGGCCGACGCCCTCGGCGGCGGCCAGCTCGTCCTCGCTGGCGGCCATCAGCCGGTCGATCGAGCGGAACTCGCGGGCCAGCGCCTGGGCGGCGGTGGGCCCGACGTGCCGGATGGAGAGGGCGACGAGCACCCGCCAGAGCGGGACGTCCTTGCGGGTCTGCAGGTTGGCCAGCAGCTTCTGCCCGTTGGCCGAGAGGGTGCCGTCCTTCTTGGTGAAGAAGTCGGTGCGGCACAGCGCGTCCTCGTCGAGGAAGAAGACGTCGCCCTCGTCGGTCAGCAGGTGCGACTCCAGCAGCGCGATCGCTGCCTCGTAGCCGAGCACCTCGATGTCGAAGGCGCCGCGGCCGGCGACGTGGAAGACCCGTTCCCGCAGCTGGGCGGGGCAGGAGCGGGAGTTCGGGCAGCGGATGTCGGCGTCGCCCTCCTTCTCCGGCCGCAGCTCGGTGCCGCACTCGGGGCAGTGGGTGGGCATGACGAACGCCCGCTCGTCGCCCGTGCGCGCCGCGACGACGGGGCCGAGCACCTCGGGGATGACGTCGCCGGCCTTGCGGATGACCACCGTGTCGCCGATGAGCACGCCCTTGCGCTGCACCTCGCTGGCGTTGTGCAGGGTGGCCAGCTGGACGGTGGAGCCGGCGACCTTGACCGGCTCCATGTAGGCGAACGGCGTGACCCGCCCGGTGCGGCCGACGTTGACCCGGATGTCCAGGAGCGTCGTGGTGGCCTCCTCCGGCGGGTACTTGAAGGCGATCGCCCAGCGGGGGGCGCGGCTGGTCGAACCGAGCCGCCGCTGCAGGGCCACCTGGTCGACCTTGACGACGACGCCGTCGATCTCGTGCTCGACCGAGTGCCGCTGGTCGCGGTAGCGCTCGATGTAGGCCCAGACGGCCTCGAGGTCGTCGACGACCTCGTACCGCCCGCTGGTGGGCAGGCCGAGCTCGCGCAGCCGGGCGTAGGCCTCGGACTGCCGTTCGGGCTGCCAGCCGTCGTGCGCACCGATGCCGTGCACGATGAGCTGGAGCGGGCGGGAGGCGGTGACCTTCGGGTCCTTCTGGCGGAGGGATCCGGCGGCGGCGTTGCGCGGGTTGGCGAAGGGCGGCTTGCCCTGCTCGACCATCGCGGCGTTGAGGTCGGCGAAGGCGGCGACCGGGAAGTAGATCTCCCCCCGCACCTCGAGGCGGTCGGGCAGGTCTCCGTCGTCGTCGCTGCCGGTCAGCTGCTGCGGGACGTCGCGCATGGTGCGCACGTTGGCGGTGACGTCCTCACCGGTGGCGCCGTCGCCGCGGGTGGCGGCGCGCACCAGCCGGCCCTTCTCGTAGAGCAGGGCGACGGCCAGGCCGTCGATCTTGAGCTCGCAGAGCCAGCTGACCGCGGTGCCCGCGTCGCGCTCGACGCGGGCGGCCCAGGCCGACAGCTCGTCGGAGGAGAAGACGTTGTCCAGGCTCTGCATCCGCTCGAGGTGCTGGACCGGGGCGAAGGTGGCGGCGAAGCCGCCGTTGACCTTCTGGCTCGGCGAGTCGGGGGTGACCAGCGCCGGGTGGGCCGCCTCGATCGCCTTCAGCTCGGCCATGCGCTCGTCGTACTGGCCGTCGCTGACCAGCGGAGCGTCCTGCACGTAGTAGGCGAAGGCGTACCGGTCGAGCTCCTCGGACAGGTCGCGGTGCCGGGTGCGCGCCTCGTCGGGGACCTCGGTGAGGTCCTCCCGGTCGACGGCGGCCTCGACCACGGGCTGGTCGCGCCCGTCGACCGCGTCCTGCTCCACCCCTGCCTCGGTGCTCACGCGGGAAACCGTAACCGGCGGGTCCGACGAGGAACGGCGGTCGCCGCCGCGTCACCCGCGCGGGTGCGCCGCGGTCGCCGGTGGTGCCTGCCGCCGCCCGGCCCTGCCAAGGCAGCGGGCAGCGCAGCGGCCGACCTCAGGTGAGCCGTGGTCCGATGAGGATCTCGGTGCCGTCGGGTCTCCAGGTGCGCCATCGGCCGTCGGGTTGTCGCTCGACCCGGAACCCGTGGTGGACCTTGGTGTGGTGCCGTTCGCACAACAGTGCGGAGTTGCTCAGGTTGGTCTCGCCGCCGTGGAGCCAGTGGATCAGGTGGTGGACATCGCACCACCAGGTCGGGGCACCGCAGCCGGCGAACACGCACCCCTTGTCCCGGCGTTCGACCGCCCGGCGCAGTCCGAGGGTGACCACCCGGTGGTCGCGGCCCAGCTCCAGCGGCACCCCATCCGGGCCCATCACGATCCGGGAGATGCTCCCGTCGCACGCCAGCCAGCGGGCCCGGGCCGCGGAGATCAGCTGACCCGACCCGGTGGTCGCCGCCGCCGCACCGGTCGCCGGGGCGATGAGGGCCTCGACGTCGAGGGTGAGGACCACGTGCGGCTTCTGCGTGCGCAGCGTCGGCAGCGAACCGGCCGCCAGCTGGTTGTCACACAGCTGCGCCAGGGCATCGGCCAGCTGCTGGGACCGGGTCCGCAGGTCGCCCTTCGGGCGGTCGGCCTGCACGAGCGACTCCAGCGCCGCGGTGAACTTCTCCCCCGCCACCGCCTCCAGCTGCCCACCGAAGGCCAGCCCCTCGGCGTTCCGCGACAGCCACAACCGCCGCCCCTCGGTCGGATCCGGCTCCGGGCCGTCCGGGTCGACCCCGGCCGCGTACCGGGTGAGCACACCGACGAACTGCTCATGGGTCTGAGTGGCCGCCGCCAGCGCCAACGCCCCGTCGACCTCGCCCAGGTCGTGTCCCTGCTCCTCGGCGGCGGCCAGCCGGGCAGGGGCCAGCCGCCGAGCCGCCTCCGCCATCTTCCCCGGGGTCACCACCCCCGCCGCCGCAGCGCCCGCCAGCACCGGCAACCGCTCACCCACCCGGCCGGCGCCCACCACCCGCTTCGCCTCCGGGGCGGCCAGCAGCCCGTGCCCCACCAGCCACGAGCGCATGCTCGTGAGCCCGTCGACCTCCGCGGCCTGGGTCAGCTCGCACTCCCGCACCGTGCGCGCCACCTCCGCCGCCAACCGGTTCTGCGCCACCAGCAACCCACGCAGCCGGTCCAGCAGTTGCGGCCCGAACCGAGGCTTCAGGTCCTCAGCGACCAACTGATCCAACGCGGCACTCAACGACAGGTCGGGCAGGTCGCCCGCGGCAAGCCCGGCCACCACGTTCGAGGCAGGGGCGTCCAGTGTCGTCGCCTCGCTCACGGACACCCCCCGCATCATTCGAATGTGCGTTCGACGTCTATCGCCACACGACCGCTCCCACCACACGAATCCGCAGGTCAACCGCCTGCCCACAGACCTGCATCAGGTCTTGACAACGGACGAGCCGAGGATTCGGGAGCGGGCCACCATGGACGCGTGGACGCGCAGTTGACCCGGGCGCTGGCCCCCGTGCTGACCGACCTGTCGGCGACCGGGGCGCCCGTGCCGCGCATCGAGGCCAGCGACTGGCCGGACGACCCGGGCCGGGCCGGCGCGATGCTGTGGAGCGCCGACGGGAGCGGCCAGGGCGTCGCCGTCACCCTCGGCCAGCCCTACGCCGAGCAGGTGGCCGCGGTGACCGACACCGTGCAGGAGTGGGCCTTCGAGGCGCTGTGGGGCTCTCGGCCGACGAACTGGCCACCCTGCCCGCGGCACCCGACCACGCACCCGCTCACCCCGACACTGCAGGACGGCGAGGCGGTGCGGGTCTGCCCGCGAGACACCGGCGTGGTGTCACCGGTCGGCGGGCTCGGCTGAGCGGGGCCCGCTCACTCGGGCAGCAGGTACTTCGCCGCCTCCCGGACGTGCTCCATCGCCGTCCGGGCGTAGGCCGGGCTGGCCCCGGCAAGGCCGCAGGCCGGTGTCAGGGCCACCGCCTCGTGCAGGTGCTCGATCGGGAAACCCAGCTCCCGCCACCACGACTGCACCCGGCTGGCGGTCACCTTCGGTGCGCCCAGGGGCGCGTCGGTGCCCGGCACGACGCCGACCAGCAGGTGGGTGCCCGCCTCGACCGCGGTGCCGATGTCGTCGAGGTCCTGCACCATCCCGAGGTCGAAGGAGACGGCGGCGGCCCCGGCGGCGCGGAAGAGCTCCAGCGGCGCCCGGTTGGCGCAGCAGTGCACGACGACGGGTGCTGCGATGCGGCCCACCACGTCGGCGAGCTCCTCCTCGACCACCTGCGCCTCGACGGCGGGCAGCTTGCCGAACCCGCTCACCGTGGGCAGCCCACCCTGCAGCACGGCGGGCACCGAGGGCTCGTCGAGCTGGACGACGACCCGGGCGCCGGGCACCCGCCCGACCACCGCGGCGACGTGGGCGGCGACGCCCTCGGCCAGCGACTGGGCCAGGTCGCGCCGGGCGCCGGCGTCGACGACGGCCCGGTCACCTCGCGTGCGCTCCAACCCGGCGGCCAGCGTCCACGGGCCGGTGACCTGCACCTTGAACGGACCGGTGTAGCGGTCGGCGACCTCGTGGAGGGCGTCGAGGTCGCGGGCCATGAGCTCCCGTGCGCGGCGCTGGTCGGTGCCGGGGCGCGGGACGAGCCGCCAGCCGGCCGGGGTGAGGTCGACGGCGAGGTCGACCAGCAGGCCGGCGGAACGGCCGATCATGTCGGCCCCGGCACCCCGCCCGGGCAGCTCGGGCAGGTGCGGGAAGTCCGGCAGCTCACCGAGCACCACCCGCATCGCCTCGACCGGGTCGGCGCCGGGCAACGACCCGACCCCGGAGGCCGGCCCCCACGGGAAGGGGCCAGCGGTCAGGTCCTCCTCCCCCGGCACGGCCGTGCCGGAGGTGCTGCTGTCGTCCGGGGAGTCACTCGGCGAGGCCACGGCGCCGACGGTAGCCCGCCCCTCCCGGGCACCCGCCGACCGCCGTCGTCACTGCGCGCGGCGGACGGCGGCCTGGCCGAGCACCCGGTCACCCCGCACCGGGTCCGGCTCGTACAGCACCGCGGACTGCCCCGGCGCGACGCCGCGCTGCGGACGGCCCAGCTCGATCCGCAGGCCGCCGTCGCCGGCCGCGGTGACCGTGCACGGCACCGGGGTGCCGTGCGCGCGCAGCTGCACCTCCGCGGTGAACGGCAGCGCCGGCGCCGGGCCGGTCCACGTCGGTGTCCCGGTGCACACCTCGCCGACCTCGGCCTGCTCGGCGGTGCCGACGGTCACCGTGCGGCTCACCGGCTCGATGCCCAGCACGTAGCGCGGCCGCTGGTCGCCGGTGCTGATCCCCAGCCCGCGCCGCTGACCGACGGTGAACCCGTAGGCACCGGCGTGGGTGCCGACGGTCTCCCCCGTCAGCGCGTCGACCACCGGCCCGGGCTGCTCGCCCAGCCGGCGGGCGAGGAAGCCGCGGGTGTCGCCGTCGGCGATGAAGCAGATGTCGTGCGAGTCGGGCTTGGCGGCCACCGCGTACCCACGCTCGGCGGCGAGCTCGCGCACGCGCTCCTTGGTCATGCCCCCGAGCGGGAAGGCGGCGCCGGCGAGCTGCGCCGGCGTCAGCACGCCCAGCACGTAGGACTGGTCCTTCGCCGCGTCGACCGAGCGGCGCAGCTCACCGTCGGCCAGCCGGGCGTGGTGGCCGGTGACGACGGCGTCGAAGCCGAGCGCCTGCGCCCGGTCCAGCACCGCGGAGAACTTGATCTTCTCGTTGCAGCGCAGGCAGGGGTTGGGCGTGCGGCCGGCCGCGTACTCGGCGACGAAGTCCTCGACGACGTCCTCCCGGAACCGCTCGGCCAGATCCCACACGTAGAACGGGATGCCGAGCTCGTCGGCGACCCGCCGGGCGTCGTGCGCGTCCTCGACGCTGCAGCACCCCCGCGACCCGCTGCGCAGCTGCTGGCGGTCCGGGGAGAGCGCCAGGTGCACGCCGGTGACGTCGTGCCCGGCCTCCACCGCCAGCGCGGCGGCGACCGCCGAGTCCACTCCCCCGCTCATCGCGGCGATGACCCGCACGGTCAGGACCGCCCGGTGCCGGCCCGGCGCGCCCGCTCGACCACCGGCGCGATGACCTCGAGCACGGCGTCGACGTCACCGTCGGTGGAGGTGTGCCCCAGGCTGAACCGCAGCGAGCTGCGCGCCCGCGCGGCGTCCGCCCCGGTGGCGAGCAGCACGTGGCTGGGGCGCGCGACGCCGGCGCTGCACGCCGACCCGGTCGAGCACTCGATGCCGCGCGCGTCGAGCAGCATGAGCAGCGCGTCACCCTCCGCGCCCGGGAAGGACAGGTGCGCGTTGCCGGGCAACCGACCCGGGCCACCGGCCACGACGTCGTCCAGCGCCGGGCCGTTGAGCTGGGCGTCGGGCACCTGGGCGACGACGCCGGCCACCAGCCGGTCGCGCAGCGCCGCGATCCGCGTGCCCCGCTCGACCCGGTCGGCGACGGCCAGCCGCGTCGCGGTCGCGAGCCCGACGATCGCGGCGACGTCGAGGGTGCCCGACCGCACGTCGCGCTCCTGACCCCCGCCGTGCAGCAGCGGGGTGCACTCGGCGTCCCGGCGCAGCAGCAGCGCGCCGGCGCCCATCGGCCCGCCGAGCTTGTGCCCGGTCATGGTCAGCGCGTCGACGCCGCTGGCGGTGAAGTCCACGGCCAGCTGGCCGACGGCCTGCACCGCGTCGGTGTGCAGCGGGACGCCGACGGCGTGCGCGACGTCGGCCAGCGCGGCGACGTCGCTGACCGCGCCGATCTCGTTGTTGGCCCACATGACGCTGACGAGCGCCACGTCGGTGCCCTCGCCGAGGGCGTCGGCCAGCGCCCCGGGGGTGACCCGACCGCTGGGCTCGACCGGCAGCCAGGTGACCTCGGCGCCGTCGTGCTTCTCCAGCCACTCCACGCTGTCCAGGACGGCGTGGTGCTCGGCCGGGCTGGCCACGATCCGGCGCCGCCGGTCGTCGGTGCCCCGCCGGGCCCAGTACAGGCCCTTGACCGCGAGGTTGTCGCCCTCGGTGCCGCCGGCGGTGAACAGCACCTCCGAGGGGCGGGCGCCCAGCGCGGCGGCGAGCTGCTCGCGCGCCTGCTCGGCCACCCGCCGGGCCTCGCGCCCGCTGGCGTGCAGCGACGAGGCGTTGCCGACCCGGCCCAGCTGCGCGGCCATCGCCTCGACGGCGGCCGGCACCATCGGGGTGGTGGCCGCGTGGTCCAGGTAGGTCATGGCTGGTCCTGGTGAGTCATGGCACCGGCAAGCGTAGGCGCCGCGGAACGGCCCCGGTCGCCGGGCGCCCGCTGGGTGGGAGTGGCCACCCGCACGCACGTCGGGCGCCGCCCCCGGGGGGACGGCGCCCGAACGGCGGCGCGGAGTGCGGTTCAGCCCCGGCGGGCGGCGATCTGCTCGGTGGCGGCCGGGACGACGGTGTTCAGGTCGCCGACCACGCCGAAGTCGGCCAGCTCGAAGATCGGCGCCTCGGGGTCCTTGTTGACCGCGACGATCGTCTTCGAGGTCTGCATCCCCGCGCGGTGCTGGATCGCCCCGGAGATCCCGACCGCGATGTAGAGCTGCGGGGAGACGGTCTTGCCGGTCTGCCCGACCTGGAAGGTGTGCGGGTAGAAGCCGGAGTCGACCGCCGCGCGCGAGGCGCCGACGGCGCCGCCGAGGGCATCGGCGAGCCCCTCGATCACGGCGAAGTTCTCCGCGCTGGCCACACCGCGGCCACCGGAGACGACGACGGACGCCTCGGTGAGCTCGGGGCGGCTACTCTTCTGCTCCACCACCCGGTCGACCACGCGGGTCTGCCGGGCCTGGTCGGAGACCGAGACCGCCACGGCCTCCTCGGCGCCGGCGGCCGGCGCGGGCTCGGCGGTGACCGAGTTCCCCCGCAGGGTGTAGATCGGCGTGCCGACCGTCACCTTCGAGTGCACGATCGTCGCCCCGGCGAACGCCACCTGGGTGGCGGTGCCGTCGGGGGCGATCTCGGTGACGTCGGTGAGGAAGCCGCTGCCGGTCTTGAGCGCCAGCCGGGCGGCGATCTCCTTGCCCTCCGACGAGGACGGGATGACGACCGCCGCCGGCTGCTTCTCGGCGACCAGCTGCGCCAGCACCTCGGCCTTGGGGGCGACCAGGTAGGCGTCGACGTCGTCGGACTCGGCGACGTAGACCTTCGCCGCGCCGTACTCGGCCAGCTGCTCGCGCACCGACGCGGCGGTGCCGGGGGCGCCGAGCACGACCGCCGAGGGCTCACCGAGGGCGCGGGCCGCGGTCAGCGCCTCCAGCGTCGTCTTGCGCGCGCCACCGCCGGCCGGGTTCAGCTCGGCCAGGACCAGTACCTCTGCCATGTTCTGCTGCTCCTCTTCCTCGAGGTCCGGCTCAGACGATCTTCTGCTCGGCGAGGAAGCCGACCAGCTTCTCGGCGCCGTCGCCGTCGTCGGTCACCTTCACGCCCTCGCCCTTGGGCGGGCGGCCGGCGAAGTCGACGACGGCGCTGGTGGCGGTGGCCAGACCGACCGTCGCCGGGTCGATGCCCAGGTCGGCGAGGGTCAGCGTCTCCACCGGCTTCTTCTTGGCCGCCATGATCCCCTTGAACGAGGGGTACCGGGGCTCGTTGATCGTGTCCCAGGTGGAGACGATCGCCGGCAGCTGGGCCTCCAGCTCCCAGTAGCCGCCGTCGGTCTGCCGCTCGACCCGGGCCGTCGTGCCCTCCACGGTGAGCTTGCGGGCGCCGGACAGCTGCGGGATGCCCAGCCGCTCGGACAGCAGCGCGGGCATGACCGAGACCTGGCCGTCGGTCGACTCCGCACCGCAGAGCACCAGGTCGTACGGCACCCGGGAGAGCGCGGCAGCGAGCACGGCGCTGGTCTGCGGAGCGCAGGCGCCGTGGATCGCCGGGTCGCTGACGTGCACCGCCTTGTCCGCGCCCATCGACAGCGCCTTGCGGATCGCGTCGGTGGCGGTGTCCGGGCCGACGGTCAGCACGGTCACCTCGCCGCCGTGCGCCTCCTTGAGGGTCAGCGCCTCCTCGATGGCGTACTCGTCCATCTCGTTGATGACGTTGTCGGCGGTGGCCCGGGCGACGGTGTTGTCCGCCGGGTCCAGCTTCCGCTCGCTGCCGGAGTCGGGGACCTGCTTGACCAGAACGACGATATCCATCGTCAGACGACCTCCGCGGTGCTTCGTCGGGGCGCGGGCGGGGCCCGCCACGCGCCGATCATCGAGGTTACTCAGCGGTAACGACGCCGGTGAGGGTGGCCCCCGTCACGTGGGAGGGTGCCACTCCCCCGTCGCGGTGAAGTGCTCGAGGGTCCGGGTGAACGGCGCCAGGTCCAGCCCCTGGCCCGCCACCCAGGCGTCGGAGTGGTAGGTGTCGGCGTAGCGCTCGCCGCCGTCGCACAGCAGCGTCACGACGCTGCCGGTGCGGCCCGCGGCGAGCATCTCGGCGACCAGCCCGAAGGCGCCCCACAAGTTGGTGCCGGTCGAGCCGCCGGCCCGCCGCCCGGTGACCCGCTGGAGGTGCCGCATCGCCGCGAGCGACCCCTCATCGGGGACGCACACCATCCGGTCGACGATCGTCGGCACGAACGACGGCTCCACCCGCGGGCGGCCGATCCCCTCGATCCGCGACCCGCGCGCCGTGGCGGCCGGGTCGCCGTCGCGCCAGCCGGCGAAGAAGGCCGACCCCTCGGGGTCGACGACGGCCAGCCGGGTGGGCAGCCGGCGGTAGCGCACGTACCGGCCGATCGTGGCGCTCGTGCCCCCGGTCCCCGCCCCGACGACCACCCACTCGGGCACCGGGTGGCGCTCCCGGGCCAACTGGTCGAACACCGACTCGGCGATGTTGTTGTTGCCGCGCCAGTCGGTCGCCCGCTCGGCGTTGGTGAACTGGTCCAGGTAGTGGCCGTCGCACTCCGCGGCGATCCGGCGCGCCTCGTCGTAGACGCTGCCGGCGTCGGCGACCAGGTGGCAGCGGCCGCCGTGGAACTCGATGAGCGCGATCTTCTCCGGGCTGGTGGCCGCCGGCATGACCGCGACGAAGGGCAGCCCGAGCATCCGGGCGAAGTAGGCCTCGCTGACCGCGGTCGACCCGCTGGAGGCCTCCACCACGGTGCTGCCCTCGTGCAGCTGGCCGGAGCACAGCGCGTAGAGGAACAGCGAGCGGGCCAGCCGGTGCTTGAGGCTGCCGGTGGGGTGGGTCGACTCGTCCTTGAGGTACAGGTCGATCCCCCACTCCGGCGGCAGTGGGAACACCAGCAGGTGGGTGTCGGCGCTGCGGTGCGCGTCGGCCTCGACCAGCGCGACCGCGCGCTCGACCCACGCCCGGCCGGTGGGGTCGGAGCGGTCGAGGTCGGCGGGGGCGCTCACCGGCCGGTGAAGGTGGCCTTGCCCGGCCCCTGCTCCAGGAACGAGCGCATCCCCGCCGCCTGGTCCTCGGTGTCGAACAGCTCGGCGAACAGCCGGCTCTCCAGCTGCAGGCCGGCGGCCAGCGACCCGTCCAGCCCCTCGTCGATCGCCCGCTTGGCCGCCGCCAGCGCCAGCGGCGGGCCGGCGGCGAACTTGCGGGCCATCGCCACCGCGGTGGCGTACACGTCGTCGTCCGGGACGACGGCGTCGGCCAGCCCCATCTCCAGCGCCTCCTCGGCACCCACGTGCCGGCCGGTGAAGACCAGGTCCTTGGCCTTGGCCGGGCCGACCAGCCGGGCCAGCCGCTGCGTGCCGCCGGCACCCGGGATGACGCCGAGGAGGATCTCCGGCTGCCCCACCTTCGCCCCGTGGCCCATCACCCGGAAGTCCGCGCACAGCGCCAGCTCGTACCCGCCGCCCAGCGCGTAGCCGGTGATCGCGGCGATGACCGGCTTGGGGATCCGGGCCACCTCGGTGAAGGACGCGGTGAGCTCGCGCCCCCAGGCGACCATGCTCGCGCCGGTCAGCTCCGCCATCGCCTTCACGTCGGCGCCGGCGGCGAAGACCCGCTCCCCGCCGTAGAGGACGACGGCGCGCACGTCCTCCCGTGACCCGGCCTCCAGCGCGGCGGCGCGGACCTCCCGGTGGACCTGCTCGTCGATCGCGTTCATCCTCGGCCGGTCCAGCCGGATCGTGCCGACCGGACCGTCGACCTGCAGGGTCACGAACTCCGGCTCGCTCATGCCCGCACCTTACGACCGGCCCCCTCGCAGGGGCCCGCCGCGAGCGTGCGAGCGGTAGGGGGCGAGGGGGTCCTTCAGGCGCGGCGGGCGGCGAACCGGCCGCGGTCCAGCTGCACGTCGAGCCCGACGCCGAAGGCCTCCGACAGCAGCGGCGCGGTGAGCACCTCGGCCATCGGGCCCGCGGCGACCACCTCCCCGGCGCGCAGCAGCAGCGCGTGGGTGTACCCGGGCGGGATCTCCTCGACGTGGTGGGTGACCAGCACCTGGGCCGGCGCGTAGTGGTCGCGGGCCAGGCCGGAGAGCCGGGTGACCAGGTCCTCCCGGCCGCCCAGGTCGAGCCCCGCGCCGGGCTCGTCGAGCAGCAGCAGCTCGGGGTCGGTCATCAGCGCCCGGGCGATCTGGGTGCGCTTGCGCTCACCCTCGCTGAGCGTGCCGAAGGGCCGGTGCGCCATCGGGGCGATCCCCCACTGCTGCATGAGCATCGCCGCGCGGGTCAGGTCGTGGACGTCGTAGCGCTCGCGCCACCGACCCATCACCGCGTAGCCGGCGCTGACCACCACGTCACCGACCCGCTCGCTGGCGGAGATCCGCTGGGCGAGCGCGGCGCTGGTGAGCCCGATCCGCGGGCGCAGCTCGAAGACGTCGACGGCGCCCAGGGTCTCCCCCAGCACCTGCACCTCGCCGCGGGTCGGGTGCATCTGCGCTCCCGCCAGCTGCAGCAGCGTGGTCTTCCCCGCCCCGTTGGGCCCCAGCAGCACCCAGCGCTCGTCGGCCCGGACGGTCCAGTCGACCGAGCGCAACAGGTGCGCCTGGCCCCGGACGACGTCCACACCCCGGATCTCGACGACGGGCTCGTTCTCCACGCGGGCCATCCAAC
The DNA here is from genome assembly GCF_054050925.1 of Modestobacter sp. SYSU DS0657. Taxonomy (NCBI): domain Bacteria; kingdom Bacillati; phylum Actinomycetota; class Actinomycetes; order Geodermatophilales; family Geodermatophilaceae; genus Modestobacter; species Modestobacter sp. SYSU DS0657. The sequence continues at coordinate 119,785 of NZ_JBJHAG010000008.1, forward strand.
CAACCCGCCGGGCGTCGCGACGGACGGGGCGGGGCCGTGTCGGGCACCATGCTCCGGGTGAGCGCACAGACGGGGGCACGCTGGCACGGCGGCACGGCGGAGGTGTGGCCGGGCAGGCCGGCGCCCCTCGGAGCGCACTGGGACGGCACGGGCACCAACTTCGCCCTGTGGTCGGCCGGCGCGTCGGGAGTGGACCTGTGCCTGTTCGACGCCGACGGCACCGAGCACCGGCAGCGGCTGCGGGAGACCACCCACCAGGTGTGGCACGGGCGGGTGCCCGGCGTCGGGCCCGGGCAGCGTTACGGCTACCGGGTGCACGGGCACTTCGACCCGGCGTCCGGCGCCCGGTACAACCCGGCCAAGCTGCTGCTGGACCCCTACACCCGGGCGGTCGACGGCGAGCTCGTCCTGGACGACGCGCTGTTCGGTCACGACCGGCACGACCCGAACCTCGCCGACCCGCGGGACTCCGCGCCGTACGTCCCGCGGGGCGTGGTCATCCACGACTCCTTCCCCTGGGACGGCGACACCCGACTGGACATCCCCTGGTCGGACACGGTGATCTACGAGGTGCACGTCAAGGGCGCCACCCAGCTGCACCCCGACGTGCCCCCGGCACTGCGCGGCACCTACGCGGGCCTGGCCCACCCGGCCTTCGTCGAGCACCTGGTCTCCCTGGGCGTCACCGCGGTCGAACTGCTGCCGGTGCACCACTTCGTCAGCGAGCCGCACCTGCTGCGGCGCGGGCTGACCAACCACTGGGGCTACAACACGCTGGGCTACTTCGCCCCGCACGCGGCCTACAGCTCGGTGGGCTCCCGCGGCGGTCAGGTCACCGAGTTCAAGGCCATGGTCAAGGCGCTCCACGCCGCCGGCATCGAGGTGATCCTCGACGTCGTCTACAACCACACCGCCGAGGGAGACCACACCGGCCCGACCCTGTCGTTCAAGGGCATCGACAACGGCGGCTACTACCGGCTGGGCGGTGAGGACCCGTCCCGCTACACCGACTACACCGGCTGCGGGAACACCCTCGACGTCCGTCGCCCGGCCGTGCTCGGCCTGCTGATGGACTCGCTGCGCTACTGGGTCACCGAGATGCACGTCGACGGGTTCCGGTTCGACCTGGCCTCGGCGCTGGCCCGCTCGATGCACGACGTCGACCGGCTGTCGGCGTTCTTCGACGTGGTGCACCAGGACCCGGTGGTCAGCACGGTCAAGCTGATCGCCGAGCCGTGGGACATCGGCGAGGGCGGCTACCAGGTGGGCAACTTCCCGCCGCCGTGGACGGAGTGGAACGGCAAGTACCGCGACACCGTGCGCGACGTGTGGTCCGGGGCCCGGGTGGGGGTGCGCGACCTGGCCTACCGGCTCACCGGTTCCTCCGACCTCTACCGCTCCGACGGCCGCCGTCCGTTCGCCTCGGTCAACTTCGTCACCGCCCACGACGGCTTCACCATGGCCGACCTGGTCACCTACGAGACCAAGCGCAACGAGGCCAACGGCGAGGAGAACCGGGACGGCGAGAGCCACAACCGCAACTGGAACTGCGGCGTCGAGGGCCCCACCGACGACCCGTCGGTCACCGAGCTGCGGGCCCGCCAGGTGCGCAACCACCTGGCGACCCTGCTGCTGTCGACCGGCGTGCCGATGCTCACCGCCGGCGACGAGCTGGGCCGCACCCAGCGCGGGAACAACAACGCCTACTGCCAGGACAACGAGGTCTCCTGGATCGACTGGGGCGCGATGGACGCCGACCTGTGGTCGTTCGTCGCGCACGCCGTCGGGCTGCGGCGGGCGCACCCCGCGCTGCGCCAGGAGGCCTTCTTCGAGGGCGCCGAGGTGGCCGGCACCGGCGGCACCCGGGACCTGGCCTGGTTCTCCCCCACCGGAGAGCAGCTCACCAGCGGTGACTGGTTCGACGCCGACCTGCAGACGGTGGGCATGTACCTCGACGGCCGCGGGCTGCGGCACCGCGACCAGCGCGGGCGGCCGGTGGTCGACGACTCGTGGCTGATCTGGCTGCACGCCGGCGCCGACGCGGTCGACGTCGTCCTGCCGGGCGACCCCTGGGGCGACGGCTACGAGCTCGTGCTGGCCACCGAGTACCCCACCGGTCAGCCACCCCGGCCGACGGCGGTGGCCCCGGGCCCGGTGCAGCTGCCCGGCCGGTCGGTGTGGGCCCTGCGCGTGCTGCGGCCGCCGCAGCCGGAGGCGCACGCCTCCTGACGGACCCCCTCAGGTCGATCAGGGGCGACACCGCCATGATCAACGGCGGACCTGCTCGCCGCACGTGACACGGCCCCGTCCCCCCGACAGGAGGGACGAGGCCGCGGTCGTGGGTGGGGCTGCGGTTACTCCGCGGCCTGCTCGAAGGTGATGACGGTCCAGCCCAGCAGCAGGCGGTCGCCGTCGGCGAGCACGTGCGGGACGCCCGGCTCGAGCTGCGTCCACTCGGTCGCCTCGGGGCCGGCGACGTGGGTGCCGTTGAGCGAGCCCAGGTCGATCAGCGACACCTCGCGCCCGGAGCGCTGGATGGCGGCGTGCGCCGAGGACAGCACGTTCTGCGTGTCGGCGATCGGCACCGGCCGCGCCGATCCGCTGGTGACCAGGTCGTGCCCGTCGGGACGGCGCCCGAGCACCAGGTCCTCGTCGACGGTGACGACCATGCCGTCGTCGAAGCGGAGCACCGGGGCCGCCGGGGGCTCCGGACGCCAGAAGGCGGTCTGCTCACCCGACGGGGCGGCCACCGCGGAGGCGGGCCGCCCGGCGCCGCTGAAGCCCCCGTCGGTGCTCGCGGTGAAGGGCGACTCGCTGGGCAGGCCGGCGGACCGCGGCACGGCGACGGCGGGCGGCACGGCGGCGGCCAGCTGCAGCAGCGCACCGGAGCCGGGCACGGTGCCCTCGACGAGGTCGAGCGCGACCCCCGGCGGCATGGCCGCGGCCTGCTGCCCGGGGCCGACGTACAGCGTCTGGCCGAGGGCGAAGCCCGCGGCCAGGGTGCACCCGTCGGCGGCCGAGCCGGAGACCGGCACCCCGTCGACGGCCGGCTGGCCCTTGCCCGACCACAGCGCGACGCCGGAGCCGGCGCCGTCGGTGGTGTCGGCGAGGACCAGGGCGAAGGAGACGGGGCCGTCGGAGAGCCGGTTCACCTGTCCGGCGACGGCCGCGAGCACACGGTCGGCCCCGGGGCCGCTGACGCCGAGACAGGCGTGCAGCGCGGCGACCAGCGCCGGTGAGCCGGGGGCGTCGACCCACAGCAGGCCGCCGCCGCGGCGGGCGACGACAGAGTCTCCGGGGAGCACCTCACAGCGGTCGGGCATGGAGGCCACCCTAACGACGGACCGGCACATCCGACCGCCCGCCACCGCGTGCCGCGCCGTGATCTCGACCCGTTCTGCCCGGCACGTACCAACGGTCACATCCTCACCACCGAGACCGCAACGTTCCGCTACGACTCGATGACTGTGAGCAGTCAGCCGTCGGCCCGCTGCCGGGACCCCGCCCCGGGCAGGTGACGGACGGGAACGGCCCGGGCCCCGCTCTGCGGCTCGCCGCGAGCCGGCGAGGGGTGAGGCGAGGCGGTCCTTCCTCAGGCGTTGACCACGACCCCCAGCTCGGCCGGCGTGACCAGCAGCTCCGAGTGCGGCAGCACCCGGACCGTGTAGCCGAAGGCGCCCGTGCGCTCCAGCGGCACGGTTCCGGTGAACCAGTGCCGCGAACCCTCCGCACCGTCGTGCCGCAGCTCCAGCGTGGTGACCTCGTGCAGCCCGTCGGCGTCGTCCACCCGGCCGTAGGCCGCCTCCACCAGCACGTCGGACGGGCTGAGGCCCGGCAGCTCGACCTCGGCCCGCAGGTCGATGCCCCCGCCGATCTCCGGGGTCTCCCCCACGCCGGTCGCCTCCACGTGGGCCACCCGCACACCGGGCCAGTGCTCCAGCAGCCGGGCCCGCCAGGCCGCCTCGGCGCGGGCCGGCTCGTAGCCCCCGGCGGCCATCGCGCGGGCGGCGCCGGCCGCCGGCACGTAGAGCCGCTGCACGTAGTCCCGCACCATGCGGGTGGCGAGCACCTTGGGGCCGGTCTCGCGCAGCGTGTCGCGGACCATCTCCACCCAGCGGCTCGGGATGCCCTCGTCGTCGACCTCGTAGAAGCGCGGGATGACCTGGCGGCCGAGGAGGTCGTAGATGGCCTGCGCCTCCACGTCGTCCCGCCGATCCGGGTCCTCGACGCCGTCGGCGGTCGGGATCGCCCAGCCGTTCTGGCCGTCGAACCACTCGTCCCACCAGCCGTCGCGGATGGACAGGTTCAGCCCGCCGTTGAGCGCCGACTTCATCCCCGAGGTGCCGCAGGCCTCCAGCGGCCGCAGCGGGTTGTTCAGCCAGACGTCACAACCCCAGTAGAGGTAGCGGGCCATGCCGATGTCGTAGTTGGGCAGGAAGGCGATCCGGTGCCGGATCTCCGGGTCGTCGGCGAACTTCACCATCTGCTGGATCAGCTGCTTGCCGCCGTCGTCGGCCGGGTGGCTCTTGCCGGCGATGACCAGCTGGACCGGCCGCTCGTCGTCCAGCAGCAGGGCCTTGAGCCGGCCGGGGTCACGCAGCATCAGCGTCAGCCGCTTGTACGAGGGCACCCGGCGGGCGAAGCCGATGGTCAGCACGTCGGGGTCGAACGCCGTCTCGGTCCACTCCAGCTCGGCCTCCGCCGCGCCGCGGGAGACGGCGGTGGCCCGCACCCGGCGGCGCACCTCCTCGACCAGCCGGCTCCGCAGCAGCCGGCGGGTGTTCCAGAGATCGGCGGCGGGGATGCGGTCGACGCCGTCGAAGTGGACGTCGCCGTCCACCTCGAGCGGATCGCCCTGGCTGGTGGTCTGGGTGCCGAGCTCCAGCAGCTCGCGAGCGGTCCAGGTCGGGGCGTGCACCCCGTTGGTGATCGACCCGATCGGCACGTCGTCGGGGTCGAAGCCCGGCCACAGCGGCCCGAACATGTCCCGGCTGACGTGGCCGTGCAGCTGGCTGACCCCGTTGGCCCGCTGCCCCAGCCGCAGCCCCATGTGGGCCATGTTGAACTTGCTCGGGTCGCCCTCGGCGCCCAGCGGCAGCAGCTGGTCGACCGGGACGCCGAAGCCGGCGAAGTACCGCTCGATGAGCGCCTTGGGGAAGCGGTCGATCCCCGCGGGCACCGGGGTGTGGGTGGTGAAGACCGTGCCGCCGCGCACCGCCTGCAGCGCCTCGGCGAAGGACAGCCCGTGGGACTCGGTGAGCTCGCGGATCCGCTCGACGCCCTGGAAGCCGGCGTGCCCCTCGTTGGCGTGGAACACCTCCGGCGGCGGGGTGCCGGTGAGCGAGCAGAAGGCGCGCAGCGCCCGGACGCCACCGATGCCCAGCAGCATCTCCTGCCGCAGCCGGTGGTCCTCGCCGCCGCCGTAGAGCCGGTCGGTGACCCCGCGCTCGGCCGGGCTGTTCTCCTCGATGTCGCTGTCGAGCAGCAGCAGCGAGACCCGGCCGACCTGGGCGCGGTAGACGTGCGCGTACAGCGTGCGCCCCTCGGGCAGCGGCACGGCGACCACCACTGCGTTGCGGTCGGCGTCCCGGAGCAGCTTCAGCGGCAGGCCGTGCGGGTCCAGCGCCGGGTAGTGCTCCAGCTGCCAGCCGTCGGCGGACAGGCCCTGGGAGAAGTACCCGGACCGGTAGAGCAGCCCCACCCCGATCAGCGGCACCCCGAGGTCGGAGGCGGCCTTGAGGTGGTCGCCGGCGAGGATGCCCAGGCCACCGGAGTACTGCGGCAGCACCTCGGTGATGCCGAACTCGGCGGAGAAGTAGGCGATCGTCGCCGGTGCGCCCTCACCCAGCGACTGGTACCAGTGCGGGGCGTCGAGGTACTCGCGGAGGTCGTCGGCCACGGTCTGCAACCGCTGCAGGAACGCCGGGTCGGCGGCCAGCGCGGCCAGCCGATCGGCGGAGACCTCGCCGAGGACCTTCACCGGGTCACCGCCGCAGGACGCCCAGAGCTCCGGGTCGAGCGCCTCGAAGAGATCGCGGGTCTCCGGGTGCCAGGACCAGCGCAGGTTCGTCACCAGCTGGGACAGCGGGAGGAGCGCCTCGGGCAGCGAGGCTCGGACGGTCAGTCGGCGGAGGGCTCGCACGGGCCCGACCCTAGCCGCGGCGACCGGTCCGCACCGGGTCGAACGACCTGCGTTCTCCCGTCCACCGACCCCTGCCCGGCCCCGCGCTCGCGGGTCCGGGGCAGGGATCCGGCGAACCGGCCCGCCTCCCCCTCCTGGCGGAGGGGAGATCACTTCGAAGTGCCCACCAGCGCCGATGTGGATAGCGTTGCCGCGATGACTGGCCGCGCTGACCTCCGCCTCGGCATCACCGATGTCGCCCCCGTCGTGTCGTGCGGGTCGTTCTCGACCCGCGCCGTGGTCGGCGAGCACCTGCCGATCACCGCCACCGTCTTCCGCGAGGGCCACGACGCCGTGGCCGCCACCGTGGTGCTCACGCCCCCGGACGGCACCGCGGGGACGCCCTCCCTGACCCGGATGCGGAAGTTCGGGCCCGAGCCCGACCGCTGGACCGCCACAGTCGTCCCCGACCAGGAGGGCCTGTGGACCTTCCGGATCGAGGCCTGGGACGACCCGCTGAGCACCTGGCACCACGACGTTGAGGTCAAGGTCGAGGCCGGCCAGGGCGCCGACGAGCTCGCCAACGACCTGGAGTCCGGCGCCCGGCTGCTCGAGGAGGTCGCCGCCGCCGTCTCCGAGGAGCACCGCCCCGCGCTGCACGACGCCGTCGGCGCGCTCCGCGACGAGGGCCGTGAGCTCACCGCCCGGATCGCCCCGGCGTTCGCGCCGGCGCTGCAGCAGTTCCTGTACGAGCACCCCGTGCGCCGGCTGGTCACCCCGACGCAGGACTACGAGCTGTGGGTCGACCGCCCGCGGGCGCTGTTCGGCTCCTGGTACGAGTTCTTCCCGCGCTCGGAGGGCCCCGTCGTCGGCGGCCGGCCCACGCACGGCACGTTCGCCCAGGCCGCCGAGCGGTTGCCGGCGATCGCCGACATGGGCTTCGACGTGGTCTACCTGCCGCCGATCCACCCGATCGGCAAGGTCAACCGCAAGGGGAAGAACAACACCCTGGTCGCGACCCCGGACGACGTCGGCTCCCCGTGGGCGATCGGCAGCGACGAGGGCGGGCACGACGCCGTCCACCCCGAGCTGGGCACCCTCGACGACTTCAAGGCCTTCGTCGGCCGCACCCGCGAGCTGGGCATGGAGGTCGCGCTCGACCTCGCCCTGCAGGCGGCGCCGGACCACCCCTGGGTGCGCGAGCACCCGGAGTGGTTCACCACCAAGCCCGACGGCACGATCGCCTACGCGGAGAACCCGCCGAAGAAGTACCAGGACATCTACCCGATCAACTTCGACAACGACCCCGAGGGCATCTACGCCGAGGTGCTGCGGGTGGTGCGGCACTGGATGGACGCCGGGGTGCGGGTGTTCCGGGTCGACAACCCGCACACCAAGCCGCTGAACTTCTGGCACTGGCTCATCTGGGAGGTCAAGAAGACCGACCCGGACGTGCTGTTCCTCGCCGAGGCGTTCACCCGGCCGGCGATGATGCACCAGCTCGCCCGGCTGGGCTTCACCCAGAGCTACACCTACTTCACCTGGCGCACGGAGAAGTGGGAGCTGGAGGAGTACGGCCGCGAGCTGGCCGCCAGCTCGCACTACATGCGGCCGAACTTCTTCGTGAACACCCCGGACATCCTGCACGAGACGCTGCAGGTCGGCGGGCCGCCGATGTTCAAGATCCGGGCCGTGCTGGCGTCGATGATGAGCCCCACCTGGGGCGTCTACTCCGGCTACGAGCTGTTCGAGCACGTCGGCCTGCGCCCGGGCAGCGAGGAGTACCTGGACACCGAGAAGTTCCAGCTGCGTCCCCGCGACTGGGCCGGCGCCGAGGCCAGCGGCCGCACGCTGGCGCCCTACCTGCGCCGGCTCAACGAGGTCCGCCGGGCGCACCCGGCGCTGCAGCAGCTGCGCACGCTGCGGTTCCACCACATCGACAACGAGAACCTGCTCTGCTTCTCCAAGACCGACCCCGGCTCGGCCGACGCGGTGCTCGTGGTGGTCTCGCTGAACAGCAGCTACACCCAGATCGGCACCACGTCACTGGACATGCCGGCCCTGGGGCTGGACTGGTCCGACCGGTTCTCCGTCACCGACGAGCTCACCGGCGCGCACTACGACTGGGGCCAGCACAACTACGTCGAGCTCGACCCCTACCGGGAACCGGCCCACGTGTTCACCGTGCACCGCAGCCTGGCCGCACCGGTGGACCCGCTGACCCCCTGACGGGTCTCCCGACCGTCCTCACCCGCGACGGCGCCGGACCTGCCGCGGCCGGCGCCGTCGCACCGCCCAGCACCCCCGAGAACGAACGAGGACCGAGTTCCATGACCCTCCCCGTCCCCGCCCAGTCGACCCCCGGCGCGGGCGAGCAGTCGACCCTCCCTCCCCCGGGGAGCGACCCCGAGTGGTTCAAGCGCGCCGTCTTCTACGAGGTGCTGGTCCGCGGCTTCGCCGACAGCAACGCCGACGGCATCGGTGACCTGCGCGGCATGATCGGCAAGCTCGACTACCTGCAGTGGCTGGGCGTCGACTGCCTCTGGCTGCCGCCCTTCTTCGCCTCCCCGCTGCGCGACGGCGGCTACGACGTCAGCGACTACACCGCGGTGCTCCCGGAGTTCGGCGACATCGAGGACTTCAAGGAGCTGGTCGAGGCGGCGCACTCCCGCGGGATGCGGATGATCATCGACTTCGTCATGAACCACACCTCGGACCAGCACCCCTGGTTCCAGGCCAGCCGCAGCGACCCCGACGGTCCCTACGGCGACTTCTACGTGTGGGCCGACGACGACACCGGCTACGCCGACGCGCGGATCATCTTCGTCGACACCGAGAGCTCCAACTGGACCTTCGACCCGGTCCGCAAGCAGTACTTCTGGCACCGCTTCTTCAGCCACCAGCCCGACCTGAACTTCGAGAACCCGAAGGTGCAGGAGGCGATCATCGACGCCCTGCGCTTCTGGCTCGACCTCGGCATCGACGGCTTCCGCCTCGACGCCGTCCCCTACCTCTTCGAGGAGGAGGGGACCAACTGCGAGAACCTGCCCCGCACCCACGAGTTCCTCAAGAAGGTGCGCAAGGTCGTCGACGCCGAGTACCCCGACCGGGTGCTGCTGTGCGAGGCGAACCAGTGGCCGGCCGACGTCGTCGAGTACTTCGGCGAGGACGGCGACGAGTGCCAGATGGCCTTCCACTTCCCCGTGATGCCGCGCCTGTTCATGGCCGTGCGCCGGGAGCAGCGGTTCCCGATCTCGGAGATCATGGCGCAGACGCCGGACATCCCGGAGAACTGCCAGTGGGGCGTCTTCCTCCGCAACCACGACGAGCTGACCCTGGAGATGGTCACCGACGAGGAGCGGGACTACATGTGGGGCGAGTACGCCAAGGACCCCCGGATGAAGGCCAACATCGGCATCCGCCGCCGGCTGGCCCCGCTGCTGGACAACGACCTGGACACCCTGGAGCTGTTCACCGCCCTGCTGATGTCGCTGCCCGGGTCGCCGGTCATGTACTACGGCGACGAGATCGGCATGGGCGACAACATCTGGCTGGGTGACCGCGACGGCGTGCGCACCCCCATGCAGTGGACCCCCGACCGCAACGGCGGCTTCTCCACCGCCGACCCGCAGCGCATGCACCTGCCGCTGGTCGCCGACCCCGTCTACGGGTTCCAGGTGACCAACGTCGAGGCCCAGCTCCGCAACTCGAACTCGCTGCTGCACTGGACCCGCACGATGATCTCGATCCGCAAGCAGCACCCGACCTTCGGCGTCGGCAGCTTCACCGAGATCGGCTCCCGCAACCCGACCGTGCTGTCGTTCGTGCGCGAGTTCGGCGACGACATCGTGCTCTGCGTGAACAACCTGTCCCGGTTCCCGCAGCCGGTGGAGCTGGACCTGCGGCGCTTCGAGGGCTACACCCCGGTCGAGCTGACCGGGCGCGTGCAGTTCCCCCAGATCGGGGTGCTGCCCTACATGCTGACCCTGGGCGGTCACGGCTTCTACTGGTTCGAGCTGCAGAAGCCCGTCGACACGGCACCCGAGGACGAGGAGGACTGGGAGAGCACGACGAGCAGCAACGTCGCGCGGTCCCTGCTGGACTCCGGTCTCGTCTCCGAGGGCGCCCCGGCGGGCAGCGGGGGTCTCGGCAGCGAGGCCGCCACGACCACCGACCGTGAGGGAGAGGCCTGATGACTGCAGTGACCGACCTGCTGGCCGGCTGGATGCCGGGACAGCGCTGGTTCGGCGGCAAGGGCCGCGAGTGGGCCGAGGTCAGCGACGAGGGGTTCTTCCTCGACCAGTCCGACCCGGTCCTCTCCGTCCACCGCGTGCAGGTCACCTACACCGACGGAGCGACCGAGACCTACCTGGTCCCCCTCTCCTGGCGCGAGTCGCCGGCCGAGGACCTGTCCAGCGCCTTCATCGGTGCGGTGACCGGCGCCAACGGCACGGAGAACTACGCCTACGACGCGATGCGCGACCGGGACGCCACCGTGCCGTGGCTGACCCACCTGGTGGCCGCCTCCACCGTGGGCCCCATGCACTTCCACCCGGCGGGGGTCGCGCACATCCCCGAGGGGCTGCCCGGCGACATCGTCTCCACCGAGCAGAGCAACACCTCGCTGGTCTACGGCGAGACGGCGATCCTCAAGCTGTTCCGCCGGCTCGAGCCCGGGCTGAACCCGGACGTCGAGATCCACGACGCCCTGCGCCGGGCGGAGAACCCGCACATCGCCGGGCTGCTCGGGTACATCGAGATCGACGGCGCCCCCGGCGACGAGCCGGCCACCGTGGCGATGCTGCAGACCTTCGTCCCCAACGCCAGCGACGGCTGGCGGCTGGCCACCTCCAGCGTCCGCGACCTCTACGCCGAGGGCGACCTGCACGCCGACGAGGTGGGCGGGGACTTCGCCGGTGAGAGCGAGCGGCTGGGCGAGGCCACCGCCTCGGTGCACGCCGACCTCGCCCGGGTGCTGCCGGTCGAGCCGGCCGACCGGGACTGGTACGGCACGCTGGCCGAGCAGATGACCCAGCGGCTGGAGGCGGCCCTCGCCGTCGTCCCGGACCTGGCCGAGCACGCCGACGGGCTGCGCGCGCTGTACTCCGCGGTGGCCGGCAGCGAGGAGCCGGTCACCCGCCAACGGGTGCACGGCGACCTGCACCTGGGCCAGGTGCTGCGCACCACCAGCGGCTGGATCGTGCTGGACTTCGAGGGCGAGCCGGCCCGGCCGCTGGCCGCCCGGCGCGAGCTGGACACCCCGCTGCGCGACGTCGCCGGGATGCTGCGCAGCTTCGACTACGCGGCCCGGCACATGCTCGTCGAGCAGCCCGACGACCCGCAGCGGGCCTACCGCGCCCAGGAGTGGGCCGAGCGGAACCGGGCCGCCTTCTGCGCGGGCTACACCGCTGCCGGCGGGGTGCCGCTGTCGGCCGACTCGGCCCTGCTGCGCGCGTTCGAGGCGGACAAGGCGGTCTACGAGTGCGTCTACGAGGCGCGGAACCGGCCGCACTGGTTGATGATCCCGCTGAGCTCGTTGTCCCGGCTGACCTCCGGCGACTGACGCCGACGGCACGGCCTGAGACGACCACGGACCACCGAGAAGCACCTGGAGACACCGATGAGCACCGAGGACACGCAGGGGCGCTCCCCCGACCCCGAGCCGGCCGGCAAGGACGAGCTGATGCGCCGGGTCGAGGAGAAGACGGCCGCCGTCCATGGGGCCGCCGCGACCGACACCGACCCGGCCGACGCCGCGCAGCCGGCGAAGAAGACCACGCGCAAGGCCGCCGCCAAGAAGGCCCCGGCGAAGAAGGCCCCGGCGAAGCGGACGGCTGCCGCAGCCGGCGGCGCCGGTGAGCAGACCGAGCCCGCCGACGAGGCGCCGCCGGCGAAGAAGGCCGCCAGGCGGACGACGAAGAAGGCGGCCCCGTCTGTCGAGGGTGCGGCCGCCGAGGGCGATGCCGCCCCGGCGAAGCGCACCCGGAAGGCCGCCGTCAAGAAGGTGACCGCTGCCCCGGTCGTCGCCCCGGCCCCGATCGCCGAGCCCGGTGACCCGAGCGCACCCCCGGCCCCCCAGCCCGAGCCGCCGAGCCCCGCCCCGGCCGCGCCGAGCACCCCGCAGGCGCCCGAGGACGGCGAGCACGCCGGCACCGGCGGCAGCTCCCCGGCCGAGACCGCCTCGGTGCCCGGCACGGAGCCCGCGCCGGACACCGTCGACGCCGAGGCCCCCGCGGCCGAGCCCGCCACGGCCGAGACGGCGACCGGCGACCTGGTCGTCGGCGAGGTCACCGACCTGCCGCCCGCCCCCGGCGAGGCCCCGGAGCCGGCCGCCACCGAGCTGGTGGCAGCTCTGCCGGACGGGCAGGCGCCGGTGAGCACCTCGGTGCCCGCGGACGCCACCCCGGCCGGCCGCGAGGTCACCGGGGAGGAGCTGCGCGCCGTCGTCGAAGGCTGGTCCTACGACCCGCACGGCGTGCTCGGTGCGCACCGGCTGCCCGAGGGCTGGGCGGTCCGCACGCTGCGGCCGGACGCCGTGGCCGTGGTGGTCGTCGACCAGGACGGCACCCGGTACGAGGCGCACCAGCTGCACGGCGGTGGCATCTACGAGGCCCGCCTGCCCCAGCAGCCGGGTGACTACCGGATCGAGGTCGTCTACCCCAACGGGCAGGGCGGCACCGACACCTACACCGTCGACGACCCGTACCGCTGGCTGCCCACGCTCGGCCAGCTCGACCAGCACCTGCTGCGCGAGGGCCGCCACGAGAAGCTGTGGACCGTGCTCGGTGCGCACGTCCGGCACTACGACACCCCCGGCGGCCCGGTCGACGGCGTCTCCTTCGCCGTCTGGGCGCCGAACGCCCGCGGCGTGAAGGTCACCGGCGACTTCGACTACTGGGAGGCGCGCGCCTACCCGATGCGGTCGCTGGGCTCCTCAGGGGTCTGGGAGGTCTTCGTCCCGGGCGTGCAGGTGGGCACCCGCTACCGCTACCACGTGCTCGGCGCCGACGGGCAGTGGCGGGTGAAGAGCGACCCGATGGCGTTCGCCACCGAGGTGCCGCCGTCGAACGCCTCCGTGGTCACCGAGTCCACGCACGAGTGGGGCGACGGCGACTGGCTGGCCCAGCGCGCCGAGGGCAAGTGGCACGAGCGGCCGATGAGCGTCTACGAGGTGCACGCCGGCTCGTGGCGCCAGGGCCTCTCCTACCGCGAGATGGCCGACGAGCTGGTCGCCTACGTCAAGGACGCCGGGTTCACCCACCTGGAGTTCATGCCGCTGGCCGAGCACCCCTTCGGTGGGTCGTGGGGCTACCAGGTCACCTCCTACTACGCCCCCACCTCGCGCTTCGGCAGCCCGGACGACCTGCGCTACCTGATCGACCGCGCGCACCAGGCCGGCATCGGCGTCATCGTCGACTGGGTGCCCGCGCACTTCCCGAAGGACGAGTGGGCGCTGGCCCGCTTCGACGGCACCGCGCTGTACGAGCACGCCGACCCGCGCCGCGGCGAGCAGCCGGACTGGGGCACCTACGTCTTCGACTTCGGCCGGCCCGAGGTGCGCAACTTCCTCGTCGCCAACGCGCTGTTCTGGGCCCAGGAGTTCCACGTCGACGGCATCCGGGTCGACGCCGTCGCCTCGATGCTCTACCTGGACTACTCCCGCAACGAGGGCGAGTGGACGCCCAACCAGTACGGCGGCCGGGAGAACCTGGACGCGGTCTCGTTCCTGCAGGAGATGAACGCGACCGTGTACCGCGAGGTGCCCGGCGTCGTCACGATCGCCGAGGAGTCGACCGCCTGGCCGGGCGTCACCCGGCCCACCTACCTCGGCGGCCTGGGCTTCGGCTTCAAGTGGAACATGGGCTGGATGCACGACTCGTTGGGCTACATGGCCAACCAGCCGGTGTACCGCAGCTACCACCACGGCCAGCTGACGTTCTCCCTGGTCTACGCGTTCTCGGAGAACTACGTCCTGCCGATCAGCCACGACGAGGTCGTGTACGGCAAGGGGTCGCTGCTGCGGAAGATGCCCGGGGACCGGTGGCAGCAGCTGGCCAACCTGCGCGCCTACCTGGGCTACATGTGGGCCCACCCGGGCAAGCAGCTGCTGTTCATGGGCTCGGAGTTCGGCCAGCTCTCGGAGTGGGCGGAGAGCCGCTCGCTGGACTGGTGGCACCTCGACGACCCGGCGCACCGGGGCGTGCTGGACCTCGTCCGCGACCTCAACACGGTCTACAAGGAGACCGAGGCGCTGTGGTCCCAGGACGTCGACCCGGCCGGCTTCCAGTGGATCGACGCCAACGACGCCGGCGGCAACACGCTGACCTTCCTGCGCTACGGCAAGGACGGTCAGGTGCTGGCCTGCGTCGCCAACTTCTCCGGCACCCCGCACCACGAGTACCGGGTCGGGCTGCCGAGGGGTGGCCGCTGGCGCGAGCTGGTCAACACCGACTCGGAGGGCTACGGCGGCTCCGGGGTGGGCAACCTCGGCGGCATCGACGCCGTGGCCGAGGCCTGGCACGGGCAGCCGTGGTCGGCGACGCTCACCGCCCCGCCGCTGGCCACCGTGTGGCTCGTGCACGAGGGGCCCGAGCCCGAGCTGCCCGACTCCGGCGCCCCGGCCGACCAGGCGCAGATCGCCGCTGCCGAGGCCTCCGGTGCCGCTGAGGGGCCGGGCACCGGGCTGGAGCCGGCGCAGGCCGGTCCCCAGGAGTGACCCGGAGGTGGCGACGGCTCCGCGGGGCCGTCGCCACCTCCGCCGTCCCGCGGGGTGACCGCCACCGGCCCGGTGGCCCGTACGACAGGGAGCCGATGCCCATCTCCTCGCGCCGGCTCGTCGGCCTCGCGCTGGCCGCGGCGCTCGGGACGACGGCGCTGAGCGGGTGTGCGGTCACCTTCATCGAGGGCTCGGCGACCCCGCTGGTCGACGTGCGCGGCGACGTGGACCCAGCGGAGTTCCCGATCATCGGGGCCGTCGACTCCGACGTCGACCGCCTCGCCCGCAACGCGCTGGCCGACCTGAACACCTGGTGGGCCGACCAGTTCGGCCCGGTCTACCAGCAGCGGTTCCCACCGCTGACCGGTGGCTACTACTCCGTCGACCCCGCGGACATCGACCCCACCGCCTACCCCGGGGGCGAGATCGGCTGCGGCGAGCCCCCCGAGGCGGTCGAGGACAACGCCTTCTACTGCGGGCCCAGCCAGCAGTACCCCAACGGGGACGCCATCCAGTACGACCGGGCGTTCCTCGGCGAGCTGGCCTTCGGCACCGGTGGGTCCGAGGGCTACGGGCGCTTCATCCCGGCGCTGGTGATGGCCCACGAGTTCGGCCACGCCGTGCAGGGCCGCGTGGGCTACCCGGTCCAGGCCTCCATCGCCATCGAGACCCAGGCCGACTGCTTCGCCGGGGCCTGGACCCGGTGGGTCGCCGACGGGGAGGCACCGCACAACTCGATCCGGCCGGCGGAGCTGGACGACGTGCTGCGCGGCTACCTGCTGCTGCGCGACCCGGTCGGCACCGGGCTCGACGCCGGCGAGGCCCACGGCTCGTACTTCGACCGGGTATCGGCCTTCCAGCAGGGCTTCGACGACGGCCCGGCGGCCTGCCGCGACGCCTTCGGCCCCGACCGCCCGTACACCCAGCGAGAGTTCTCCGACCAGGACCTGCTCACCGGGGGCGACGCGCCCTACGCCGACGTGCGGGGCCTGATCGCCACGTCCTTCCCGGAGTTCTGGGCGGCGGTCCTCGACTCCCGCGGGGAGGACTTCCAGGCCCCCGAGCTGGAGCCGTTCGCCCGGACGGCACCCGACTGCGCCGGGAGCCGGCCCGAGGGCGACCTGGTCTACTGCCCGGCGGAGGGCACCGTCGCGTTCGACGAGGCCGACCTCACCCGGCCGCTCTACGACGCCCTGGGCGACTACGCCGTGCTCACCGCCGTCGCCGTGCCGTACGGCCTGGCGGTGCGCGACCAGCTCGGGCTGTCGACCGATGACCAGGAGGCGGTCCGCTCCTCCGTGTGCCTGGCCGGGGCCTTCACCGCGGCGGCGCTCGAGGAGGAGGTGCCCAGCATCCGGATCTCCCCCGGCGATGCCGACGAGAGCGTCTCGTTCCTGCTCGAGTACAGCGACGACCCCGAGGTCATCGCCGACGTCGGGCTGACCGGCTTCCAGCTGGTCGACGTCTTCCGCGCCGGGGTGTTCGAGGGCCCCACCGCCTGCGGCCTCGGTTCCTGAGCCGCCTGCCGGGCTCCGCCACGGGCCCAGCGCCGGCCCCCGCGCAGGATCCCGCCGCGAGCTCGCGGC
>NZ_JBJHAG010000009.1:0-133795 GCF_054050925.1 Modestobacter sp. SYSU DS0657
GGGGGGGGGGGGGGGGGGGGGGGGGGGGGGGGGGGGGGGGGGGGGGGGGGGGGGGGGGGGGGGGGGGGGGGGGGGGGGGGGGGGGGGGGGGGGGGGCGCCCCCCCCCCCCCCCCCCCCCCCCCCCCCCCCCCCCGGGGGTGGATCAGTAGCGCTCGACGGCCGGCGGCTCGGGGGCCTCGGTGCCGGTGATCGAGCCGGCGGTCGCGTCCCACGCGTCCTCCCACGAGCCGTCCTCGTAGGACTGCTCGAGGACGTCGTTGATGAAGTCGCGGAACTCGTCGTCGCCCTTGGCCAGCCCGATGCCGTAGGGCTCCTCGGTGAAGGCGTTGCCGATCAGCTCGAAGTCACCCTCGTTCTGCGCGACCAGACCGGTGAGGATGACGTTGTCGGTGGTCACCGCGTCGACCTGCCCGTTGCGCAGGGCCTCGGCGCACTGCGAGTACTCGCCGAACAGGGTCAGCTGCGCGTCCGGGTAGTTCTCCTGCACGTACTGGGCCGGCGTCGAGCCGTTGACCGAGCAGGTGCGGATGTCGGGGAAGGACTCCGGGCCGGTGACGCCCAGCGGGTTGCCCGCGGCCACCATGATGTCCTGCCCGGCCTCGTAGTACGGCCCCGCGAAGTCGATGACCTCCTTGCGGGCGTCGTTGATGGTGTAGGTGGCGACCACGATGTCGACCTGCCCGTTCTGGATGAACGGCTCCCGGTTCTGGGACTGGGTCTCCACCCAGTCGATGTCCTCGGGGGCGATGCCGAGCTCGGCGGCGACCAGCTTGCCGATCTCCACGTCGAAGCCCTCGGGCTCACCGCTGGGGCCGACCAGGCCGAAACCGGGCTGGTCGAACTTGGTGCCGATCGTGATGGAGCCGGCCTCGGACAGCTCGGCCATGGTCGTGCCGGCCTCGAAGTCGGTGTCCTCGTTGACCTCGACGTTGTTTCCCCCGGCGTTCTCGGCCTGGTCGCCGGCGTCGCTGGAGCAGCCGGTCAGCACGATGCCCAGGGCCGCCAGGCCGGCGGCGTAACGGGTGATGCGCATGAGAGGTCCTCTCGTCGGTGGTGCCGCGGATCAGTGGTTGAGGATCTTGGAGAGGAAGTCCTTGGCCCGGTCGGAGGTCGGGTTGGTGAAGAACTCCTCCGGGGTGGCGGACTCGACGATTCGGCCGCCGTCCATGAAGACCACCCGGTTGGCCGCCCGGCGGGCGAAGCCCATCTCGTGGGTCACCACGACCATCGTCATGCCGTCGCGCGCCAGGCCGGTCATGACGTCGAGGACCTCGTTGATCATCTCCGGGTCCAGCGCGGAGGTCGGCTCGTCGAAGAGCATCACCTTGGGGTCCATCGCCAGCGCACGGGCGATGGCCACCCGCTGCTGCTGGCCGCCGGACAGCTGAGCGGGCACCTTGTCGGCCTGGTGGCCCACGCCCACCCGGTCGAGCAGCTCGCGGGCCCGCTTCTCGGCGTCGGCCTTCGACTGCCTGCGCACCTTGACCGGCCCGAGGGTGACGTTCTCCAGCACCGTCTTGTGCGCGAAGAGGTTGAAGCTCTGGAAGACCATGCCGACGTCGGCACGCAGCCGGGCCAGCTCCTTGCCCTCCTCGGGCAGGCGCTGGCCGTCGATGGTGATCTCGCCCTGCTCGATCGACTCCAGCCGGTTGATCGTGCGGCAGAGCGTCGACTTGCCCGACCCGGACGGGCCGATGACGACGACGACCTCGCCGCGGTCGATCGTCAGATCGATGTCCTGCAGGACGTGCAGTTCGCCGAACCACTTGTTGACGCCGGACAGGCGGACGAGAGGCTCTCCGGTCGGACGTTCGGTCACAGGCGGTGACCCTAGGTGGCTCCCAGACGCCTGGAGGTCGCCGGGCCATCACGATGCCGTAACGAAGGCGTCTCCCGGGCCTCAGACCCCATCGTGGGTGTAGCGGCGGTCACGATCCGTGCGTGCCGACGGCGCTCCCGGGTACCGGCGGGTCATGTCGAAGCCGAGTCTGCTCAGCTCGCTCGCCCGTGGCACGGGCGCCGCACTCGCCGGCACGACGGTGATGACCGCCTTCCAGCGGCTGGTCGAGCAGCCGCTCACCGGCCGTGCGGACAGCTACGCGCCGGCGGAGATCGCCGAGGCGCTGCTGCCGGTCCGCCCCTCGACCCGGGCTGCCTGGACCCGGCTCAACTGGGTGGCGCACTTCGGCTTCGGCACCGTCTGGGGCGTCGGCCACGCGCTCGCCACCCGGGCGGGGCTCCGCGGGCAGCGAGCCGTGCACGTCGTCTTCGCGCTCGGCTACCCCGCCGACGTGCTGGCCGGGAAGGCGCTGGGCGTCTACTCCCCGAGCCGGTGGAACCGGCAGGACTGGGTGGTCGACGTCGTCAACAAGTACGTCGCGCTGCAGGCCACCGCACTCGTCCACGACCGGTTCCTGGCCCCTGGTCGCTGACGCGGGACCGCCCACCGCCCGCGCCTCCGTACGATGCGGTGGTGAACGGCAAGACCTACCTCATGCGCACGTACGGCTGCCAGATGAACGTGCACGACTCCGAGCGCCTCTCCGGGCTGCTGGAGTCCGCCGGCTACACGGCTGCCCCAGAGGGCACCGACGCCGACGTCGTCGTGCTCAACACCTGCGCCGTCCGGGAGAACGCCGACAACCGGCTCTACGGCAACCTGGGGCACCTGCGCCCGGTCAAGGACGCCCACCCCGGCATGCAGATCGCGGTCGGCGGCTGTCTGGCGCAGAAGGACCGCGGCGAGATCGTCCGGCGGGCCCCCTGGGTCGACGTCGTCTTCGGCACCCACAACGTCGGGTCGCTGCCGGCGCTGCTCGAGCGGGCCCGGCACAACGAGGAGGCCCAGGTCGAGATCGCCGAGGCGTTGGAGGTCTTCCCCTCCACGCTGCCGGCCAAGCGGGACTCCGCCCACTCCGGGTGGGTGTCGATCAGCGTGGGGTGCAACAACACCTGCACGTTCTGCATCGTCCCGGCGCTGCGCGGCAAGGAGAAGGACCGCCGCCCCGGCGACATCCTCGCCGAGGTGCAGGCGCTGGTCGACCAGGGCGTGCTCGAGGTGACCCTGCTCGGGCAGAACGTGAACGCCTACGGCGTCGAGTTCCGCGACCGCGGTGCCTTCGCCGACCTGCTGCGCGCCACCGGCGCGATCGAGGGCCTGGAGCGGGTGCGCTTCACCAGTCCGCACCCGCGCGAGTTCACCGACGACGTCATCGCCGCGATGGCGGAGACGCCGGCGGTCTGCCACCAGCTGCACATGCCGCTGCAGTCCGGCTCCGACGAGGTGCTGCGGCGGATGCGCCGCGGCTACCGGCAGGACCGCTACCTGGGGATCATCGACCGGGTGCGCGCCGCGATGCCCGACGCCGCGATCACCACCGACATCATCGTCGGCTTCCCCGGTGAGACCGAGGCGGACTTCGAGCAGACCCTGCACGTCGTCCGGCAGGCCCGGTTCGCCAGCGCCTTCACCTTCCAGTACTCCAAGCGCCCCGGGACGCCGGCCGCGGAGATGGACGGGCAGCTGCCCAAGGAGGTCGTGCAGGAGCGCTACCTGCGGCTGACCGCGCTGCAGGACGAGATCAGCTGGGCGGAGAACCGCGCCCTGGTCGGCCGCCGGGTCGAGCTGCTCGTCGCGGCGGGAGAGGGGAGCAAGGACGCCGACCGCGGCCGGCTGTCCGGGCGGGCCCGGGACGGCCGGCTGGTGCACTTCACCGCCGCCGACGGCGTCCGCCCGGGCGACGTCGTCGAGACCGTGGTGACCGCGGGCAAGCCGCACTTCCTGGTCGCCGACGGCGCGCTGCTCTCGCACCGGCGCACCCGCGCCGGTGACGCGGCCGAGGCCGGCACCCGGCCGACGACGCCCGGCGTACTGCTCGGCATGCCGGCCGTCGGCGTCCCCGCGCCGCTGCCGGCCGTGGTGCCCTCCTGCGGCTGAGGCCGGCGCTGCCCCCTCGGGACAGTTCTTGATCAGGTGACCTGACCAAGAACTGTCCCCCTGCACCAATGCTGGTGCAGGGGGACAGTCGGTGATCAGGTCACCTGATCCAACGCTCGGGTCAGGCCGGCCTTACTGACCGGGCTTGAGCAGGACCTTGGTCCAGCCCTGGTCCCGGTCGTCGAAGCGCTGGTAGCCCTCGACGGCCTGGTCCAGGCCCAGCTCGTGGCTGGTGATCATGCCCGGGTTGGCCTTGCCGTCGATGATCAGGTCACGCAGCTGCCGGTTGTACCGCTTGACCGGCGCCTGCCCGGTGCCCATCGACTGGCCCTTGGTGAAGAAGGTGCCGAACTGCCAGGGGATGCGCCCCTCCTTGGAGAGGTCGCTGCTCGCGCCCGGGTCCTGCGGCACGTAGACGCCGACGACGCCGATGCCGCCGGTGGCGCGGACCACCTGGACCAGGTTGTCCAGCACCAGCTCCGGGTGCTCCTCACCGCCGGAGTCGTGTGCCTGGTACCCGACCGCCTCGACGCCGCGGTCCACGCCGCGCCCGCCGGTGGCGTCCAGCAGCTGCTGCACCGGGTCACCGGCGCTGAAGTCGATCGGGGTGGCCCCGTACTTCTCCGCCAGCGCCAGTCGGTCGGTCTCCTTGTCGACGACGAAGACCTCCGACGCGCCGCGGATCATCGCGCTGTGCGCGGCCATCAGCCCGACCGGGCCGCCGCCGAACACCGCCACCCGGTCGCCGACCTGGAAGCCGGACAGCTCCACGCCGTGCCAGCCGGTCGGGAAGATGTCGGAGAGCATCGTGAAGTCGTTCTCGTGCTCGGTGCCCTCGGGCAGGTGGAGGAGGTTGAAGTCCGCCCACGGCACGCGCAGGTACTCGGCCTGGCCGCCGTCGTAGGGGCCCATGTTGGCGTAGCCGTAGGCGGCGCCGTCCATCCCCTCGGTGGGGTTGGCGCGCAGGCAGAACGACGTCCAGCCGTCAGTGCAGTTGCGGCAGGTGCCGCAGGCGATGTTGAACGGGACCGAGACGCGGTCGCCGACCTTGATCCGGTCGACGCCGTCGCCGACGGCCTCGACGACGCCCATGTTCTCGTGACCGAGGACCTTGCCCTCCTCGACGGAGGTGCGGCCCTCGTACATGTGCAGGTCCGACCCGCAGATGTTCGTGGTGGTGATCCGGATGACCGCGTCGGTCGGCGCCTGGATCGTGGCGTCCGGCACCTCCTCGACGGTGACGTTCTTGGGGCCTCGGTAGATGACGGCCTTCATGTGCGCGTGCTCCTTCCGGTGGGGGAAGACGCTCAGCGGCTGCTGAACGCGCGAGTGAGGTGTGCGGCTGCGTCCTGCTGGGCCTGTTCGGCCTCGTCCAGGACGGCGGCCGCGCCGAAGAACTCGTGCATGACGCCGGCGAAGTAGCGGTGGGTGGTCGGCACCCCGGCGGCCTCGAGGTCGCGGGCGAACTGCTGGCCCTGGCTGCGGAGCACGTCGCGCTCGTCGGTGATGACGAGCGTGGGCGGCATGCTGGCGCGCTGCTCGGGCGTCCAGTCCAGCAGCGCGACCCGCGGGTCGGTGGTGGCCTCCGGCTTGCCCTGGAAGGCGTGCATCGCCATCCAGGACAGCAGCGCCCGGTTCAGCGGGCGGCCGTCGGCGGCGTCCTCCATCGACTCGCCGAACTGCTCGGCGGTGGTGAGCGGGTAGACGCAGACCTGCGCCACCGGGGTCGGCTGGCCGTTGGCGGCCAGTTGCAGGGAGGTGGCCGCGGCCATGGTCCCGCCGACGGACTCCCCGCCGATGGCCATCCGGTTGGGGTCCCCGCCGAGCTGCCGGGCGTTCTCCCGCACCCAGGTCCAGGCGGTCAGGACGTCGTCGTGCGAGGCGGGGAAGACCGCCTCGGGCGCCCGCCGGTAGTCCGGGGAGACGACGATCGCGTTGGTCTTGTTGCACAGCCCGCGGCAGGAGGCGTCGTAGGTGTCGACGTCGAACAGCACCCACCCGCCGCCGTGCACCCACATCACGATCGGCACCGGGCCGACGCCGGGGTCGCTCGGCGTGTACACGCGCAGGGTCTGCTCGCCGCCGGCGCCGTCGGGGATCTTCAGGTCCTGCACCGAGCCGACCGGCTCGGCGCCTTCGATGCCGCGGTCGGCCATGACCTTCTTCACCGCGTCGTCCGGGCCGGGCTGCTTGCGGGCCTCGGTCGGGGTGAGGATCTCGAACGGCAGCGGCCCGAGGGAGGAGTGGGCGTCGACGATCGCCTGGGCCTGCGGGTTGAGCAGGCCGCTGGCGTCGGTGGCGAGCTCCTTCTGCCGGCCGGAGAGCATGTCGCGGACGTGGTCCAGCGGCTTGGCCAGCATCCCGGCGATCTTCTCCGCGATCCCCTCGTCGGGGGCGTGCGGGTGCGGCCGGGTCGGCGCCATCCGCTTGTTGGTCAGGAACTTCTCGCCCAGCTCGGCCATCCGCTGCGGACCGGCCTTGGCCCGGAACTGCGGCAGTTCGTCGTTCTCCTCGTCGTCCACGTGGTGGCGGACGACGGAGATCAGCTGGCCGACGGCTTCCTCGAACTCCGGCTGGCCGGGCTCGGTGCGGCCGAGGGTCACCAGCAGTTCCTTGATCTGCTGGTGCTCGTGCTCGGCGTCGTCGTGCTCGTCGGTCATCCCGATCTCCGGCCAGATCGGGTAGAGCACGACCTCTTCGGCGAAGGCGTGCGCCGCGAGCTCGAAGGAGATCTGGTCGACCAGCACCCGGCGGTTGCCGCGGCCGGCCTCGAGGTGCTGGAACTGCCGGTCGACGATCGCGTGGTCGTCGGCGATGAGGTGGTCGATGTCGCCGGGCTGGGTGGGGTAGGACAGGGCCACGAGGGCTCCTTCCGGATCGGTGTCGGCCGCGCACGCATGCGGCGCGGCGCATTCCGTTGTCCACGGCCTACCCGTCGTCCCGGGGGCTACACGACCGTTCCGGAGAACACCGAGGGCCCGTCCGGCGAACGGACGGGCCCAGGTGATGTGCAGGAGCGGTCAGGCCCCGTCCCGAGGCTCACCCAGAGCTTGCGAGGGGTGAGGAGGACGGGGTCCTCCTTCAGCGGCGGCTGGCGGCCTTCTCTGCCTCGGCGAGCCACTCGCGGCGGGTGGCCAGGTTGGCCTCCGCCTCGCTGATCCGCTTGGCGTTGCCGGCGGCCTGCGCCTTGGCCAGTTGCTCCTCGGCCTTGGTGACCGCCGCGCGCATCGAGGTGAGCAGCGGGTTCTCCGGCTGCACCCGCGGGCGGGAGGCGTCGGCGACGCCGCGGAACTTCTCCTCCACGGCCCGCATCCGGTCCTCGAGCTGACGCATCACGCCGCGAGGCACGTGCCCGATGGCGTCGTAGCGCTCCTGGATCTTCCGCAGCGCGTTCTGGTTGCCGCGATTGGCCGGGTCGAGCTTCTCGGCCTCGGCGAGCAGCTCCTCCTTGGCCTTCTGGTTGGCCAGCTCGTCGCTGCTGCGCGCCTGGTCGTTGGCGGTGCGGGCGGCGAAGAAGACGTCCTGCGCGGCGCGGAACTTCTTCCACAGGTCGTCGTCGGTGTCCCGGCCGACCCGGGGCACGGCCTTCCAGCGGTCCATCAGCGTGCGCATCGCGGCGCTGGTCGGCCCCCACTCGGTGGAGGTGGACAGCCGCTCGGCCTCGGCGATGAGCTCCTGCTTGGCCGCGCGGGACTCGCTCCGCTGCTTGTCCAGCTCGGCGAAGTGCGCGCCCCGGCGGCGGCCGAAGGCGTCCCGCGCCGCCGCGAAGCGCTGCCACAGCGCCTCGTCGGTCTTGCGGTCGATGCCCTTGATCGTCTTCCACTCCTCGACGATGGCCTTGAGCCGGTCGCCGGCGGCCTTCCACTGAGTGGACTCCGCCGCGATCTGCTCGGCCTCGGCGGCGAGGGCCTCCTTGCGCGCCACCTGCACGGCCCGCTGGGCAGCCCGCTCACGGCGGTTCGCGGCGACGGCGGTCTCGGCCATGCTGCTGATCGCCCGGGCGCGCAGGGCCAGGTGGTCGAGGTCGCCGACGGCGGCGGCGGTGAGGATCTGCTCGGCGAGCTCCTCGGCCTTGGTCTTGATCTCGTTGGGGTTGCCGGTGTGCGCGGCCAGCCGCGCCTCCAGCAGGGCGACCTCGGTGGCCAGGTCGTCGTAGCGCCGACCGAAGTGGGCCAGCCCCTCGTCGGGGGCACCGGCCTGCCACGAGCCGACGGCGCGCTCACCGGTGGTGGTGCGCACGTAGACGGTGCCCTCGTCGTCGACCCGGCCCCACTCCGACGGGTCGGAGGGGGCGACGGCGGGGACGACCAGCGGCTCGGCGGACGGGGCGCCGGCCCCGCGACCGCGGCCACGGCCACGGTTCCGGCCCGGCTTCGGCGCCGGTGCGTCGGTGGCGGGCTGCGACGACGACTCGGCGGCGGACTCGGCGGACGTGTCGGTGGCGGCCGGGGAGCCGCCGGCGGAGGTGCCGGCGGCGTCGGTCACCGCCTGGGCGGGGGCATCGGTGCCGGTGGGGACGGCGGCGTCGGGGGTCGCGGCCAGGGGCCCCTCGTCGACCGGTGCGACCTCGACCGAGGGCTCGGCCGGCGCGGCTGTAGCGCCCTCTGCTGCTGCCGGGGCCTCCGGGACGTCGCCGCCCTGCTCGGGGGCGCCCTCGTCGGCGGCGTCGGTGGGGACGGCGGCGTCCGGCGTCGCGGCCAGGGGCCCCTCGTCGACCGGCGCGACCGCGGTCGCCGCCGTCTCGGGGGCCTCCTCGGCGCCGGGGGTGGCCTGCTGCGTCCGGTCTCCGGTGTTCTCCGTGCTCGACACGCCAGCAGTCTCCCACGATGCATCCGCGACACTGCCTGGCGTGAGTCCTCCCTCTCCGGTCACGGTGGCGTTCTGCCCTCAGGCGCCGGTGCTGCTGCCCGTCGTCGCCGGTGCGCCCAGCCACGGCCTGTCGGTCCTGCGGGCTGCGGTGTCGGCCGCGGTGCAGACCGTGCTGGACGCCGGACCCGAGGTCGTGGTCGTCGTCGGCGACGGCGCCGACGGGGTCCGGTTCGGTCCCGGGGACGGCGGTGACCTGCACGGACTCGGCGTCGACCGGGAGGTGCCCTTCGCCGGCCGGGTGCGGCCGGGGGGCCGGCGGCCGCCGCTGCCGCACCTGGTCGGCGCGCAGCTGCTCGACCACGCCGGCCACACCGGCTCCCGGCTGGGGGTGGGCCCCGACGACCTGGCGTGCGCGCTGGCCGACCTGCCCGGACCGGTCGGTGTGCTGGCCATGGGCGACGGGTCGGCGCGGCGCACCGAGAAGGCGCCCGGGGCCCTCGACCCGGCGGCTGCGCCGTTCGACGCCGCCGTCGCCGCGGCGCTGGCCGCCGGGGACACCGGGACGCTGGCCGGGCTGGACGCCGCCGAGGGTGCGCGACTGCTCGCCGCCGGGGTGCCGGTCTGGCGGGCCGTGGGCGCCGCGCTCCGGGGCAGGCCGGTCACCGCGGAGCTCCGGCACGACGCTGCGCCCTTCGGCGTGGGCTACCTCGTCGCCTCCTGGACGGCGCGGTGACCGGGCCGTCCGCGGCCCTGCCGCCGGTGGTCGCCGTCGTCGGCCCGACGGCGACGGGCAAGACCGCCCTCGCCGTCGCCCTGGCCCACCGGCTCGGCGGGGAGGTGGTCAACGCCGACTCGATGCAGCTCTACCGCGGCATGGACATCGGCACCGCCAAGCCCACCACCGCCGAGCGGGGCGGGGTGCCGCACCACCTGATGGACCTCTGGCACGTGCGGGAACCGGCCTCGGTGGCCGAGTACCGGCAGCGGGCGCGCGCCGAGATCGGCCGGCTGCGCGCCGCCGGCGTCGTCCCGCTGCTGGTGGGCGGGTCGGGCCTGTACGTCCGCGCCG
The DNA here is from genome assembly GCF_054050925.1 of Modestobacter sp. SYSU DS0657. Lineage (NCBI taxonomy): Bacteria > Bacillati > Actinomycetota > Actinomycetes > Geodermatophilales > Geodermatophilaceae > Modestobacter > Modestobacter sp. SYSU DS0657. Next base: position 9,817 of record NZ_JBJHAG010000009.1, read on the forward strand.
TCCTGGACGAGCTCGACTTCCCGGGCACCGACGCCGCGGTGCGGTCGCGCCTGGACGGCGAGCTGGCCGCCGAGGGGGGACAGGCCCTGCACGACCGGCTGGCGGCGCTCGACCCCGCGGCCGCCGCGGCCATCCTGCCCAGCAACACCCGCCGGGTGGTGCGCGCGCTGGAGGTCATCGAGCTCACCGGGCAGCCGTTCACCGCCCGGCTGCCCGACCCCCGCCCCGTCTACCCGTCGGTGACCATCGGCCTGGACCGGGCCCCCGAGGAGCTCGACGACCGGGTGGCCCGCCGGGTGGACGCCATGTGGGCCGCCGGCTTCGTCGCGGAGGTCGAGGCCCTGGCCGCCGACGGGCTGCGCGAGGGGCCCACCGCCTCCCGGGCGCTGGGCTACGCGCAGGTGCTCCAGCAGCTCGACGGGGCGCTCACCCCCGCCGAGGCGCGGGAGCGCACGGTCACCACCACCCGGCGGTTCGTCCGCCGTCAGCGCTCCTGGTTCCGCCGTGACGCGGGGACGGCCTGGTTCGACGCCGCCCGCCCCGACCTGGCCGACGCGGTGGCCACGGCGATCACCGACCGTACGATCGGGCGGTGATCGACAGCGCTGGTCCCCGGGTCCTCCTCGGCCACGGCACGGAGAACGACTTCGTCGTCCTGCCCGACCCCGACGGCTCGGTGTGGCCGGAGCGCCGGCTGGACGCGGGGCTGGTGCGCCGGCTCTGCGACCGGCGCGCGGGCCTGGGCGGCGACGGCGTGCTGCGGGTCGTGCCCAGCCGGCACGTGCCCGACGCGGCTGCCGTGCTGGGCGACGCCCTGGATGAGTGCGAGTGGTTCATGGACCACCGCAACGCCGACGGGTCGCACGCGGAGATGTGCGGCAACGGCATCCGGCTGTTCCTGCACGTGCTGGTGACCGAGGGCCTGCTGGACCGGGTGGTGGCCGAGGCCGGCGTGCTGGTCGGCACCCGCGGCGGGCCACGCCGGGTGGGCGCGCTGCCGGACGGCGGGGGGTACTGGGTGGACATGGGCCCGGCCCGGGTGCTCGGCCGCAGCGTCGCCCGGATCTCCGGGCAGGAGTTCCCCGGGCTGGGGGTCTCCATGGGCAACCCGCACCTGGCCGCGCTGACCGACGTCCCGGTCGACACCCTCGACCTCACGGTCCTGCCGGGCGTGGACGCCGGCTTCTTCCCCGACGGGGTCAACGTCGAACTGGTCAACGTGCTGGCCGCCGGGGACGCGCCCGGCGGGGCGAGTGCGCACGTCCGGCTGCGGGTGCACGAGCGCGGGGTGGGGGAGACCCGCTCGTGCGGCACCGGCGCCTGCGCCGCTGCCTACGCGGCCCTGGAGGCCGGGGGCCGGACCGCCGGGACGGTCACGGTGGACGTCCCGGGCGGCCGGCTGTCGGTGCAGTTCGACGGGACGACGACGGTGCTCGCCGGCCCCGCCGTCGTCGTCGCCACCGGGGTGCTCACCCCGGAGTGGCTGGCCGGCTGAGCGTCAGGGCCGGTCCGGCTCGTCGGCCCGGGTCTCCGGGTCGTCGGTCGGCGCCTCGGGCTTGTCGCCCGGCCCGACGTTGCCGACGCCGCGTGGCGCGCCGCGACCGGTGTCCTGGTCCGCGCCGCCCAACGGGTTGCGCGGCGGGTTGAGGCCCACGGGGTCGCGGCCGGGGTCGTCGAGTTCCTGGTCCGGGCTGGTCATCGTCGTCCTCCCTGGTGCAGGTGGTCGGTGCGGATGCGGTCCCCGGCGGGCTACCCGGCGACCGCCCGGCCAACCAGCCGGCTGCTCAGCCGGCCCGTCCGGGGTCGGCGCCCGCGGTCGGCGTCCGGGCCTCGGGGAGAGCGGTGGCGTCGACGGACCCGGTGGCGGTGCGGTCGTGCCCGTCGGGGAGGTCCCGCAGGTGCAGCAGCGGGCTGGCCACCACCCAGCCGGCGGCGAGCACCTGCCCGGCCGCCGCGATCCACAGCGTCGGCAGCACCCCCAGCCAGGTCCCGAGCGCGCCACCGAGCAGGCCGCCCAGCGGCATGGTGCCGAACACGATGAACCGCACGGAGGCGTTCATCCGGCCGAGCAGTACCGGCGGGCAGAGCCGCTGCCGGAAGCTCACCTGGGTCACGTTGTAGGCGACGACCGACCAGCTGAAGCCCAGCTGGCCGAGCGTCAGCAGCACCAGGGGCGCCCCGAGGGCGGCCAGCGGGGTGAGCGCGGTGAACGGCAGCATCGCCAGCACCGACAACGGGATGGCCCGGCCCTCGCCCACCCGCCGGGCGAAGCGCGCCGCGGTCGCCGCGCCGACCAGGCCGCCCACCGCGCCGGCGGAGAAGACCAGGCCCAGGGTGCTCTCCGACAGGTCGAGCTCGCGCAGTGCGTAGAGCACCAGCAGCGTCGTCGTGATCGAGGAGAAGAGGTTCGACGTCGCCGTGCAGGCCACGATCCGGCGCAGCAGTGGCTGCCGGACGACGAAGCGCAGCCCCTCGCCGATCTCGGCGCGCAGCGACCGGCGGCCGGCCTGGTCGGGCACCACGTCGGGCCGGCGGATGCGGCTCAGGAAGAGCGCCGAGACCAGGAACGACGCCGCGTCCAGCGCGACCAGCAGCGGGGCGCCCATCACCCGCAGCAGCACTCCGGTGACACCCGGCCCGGCGACCTGGGCCACCGCGCGGCTGGCCTCCAGCTTGCCGTTGCCGTCGACGAGCTGGTCGCGGTCGACGAGTGCGGGCAGGTAGCTCTGGTAGGCGACGTCGAAGAAGACCGTGGCCGTGCCGGTGAGGGCGGCGACGACGAACAGCTGGCCCAGGGAGAGCACGTCGAGCAGGTACGCCAGCGGCAGCGTGCCCAGCACTCCCGCCCGCACCAGGTCGGCGGTCACCAGCACCCGCCTGCGCCGCCACCGGTCCACCCAGGCGCCGGCGGGGAGGCCGATGAGCAGGAAGGCCGCGGTCTCCAGCGCGGTGAGGAACCCCATCTGCAGCGGCGTCGCGTCCAGCAGCGAGACCGCCAGCACCGGCAGGGCGAGGAGGGTGACCTGGGTGCCGACCTGGCTGACGGTCTCCGCGGCCCACAACCTGCGGAAGTCGGCGTGCCTCAGCAGGCTGCGGTCACTGGTCACCGGGCGAGCCTGGGGCAGTGATCGGGAGATGTCAATCACTGCGGTCGACGTCCTACGCTGGCCGGATGAGCGAGCGGGAGCAGTCGGCGCGGATCTCCGGGGAGCGCCGTCCGGCCACCGACGCCGAGGCCCGCGCGCTGGCCTCCGCCGTCCGGTTGCGGATCCTGCGGCTCTGCCTGCACGAGGCGCTGACGAACAAGGAGATCGCGGCCCGGCTGGGCCGCAACCCGGCCACCGTGCTGCACCACGTGCGCACCCTGGTCGACACCGGCTTCCTCAGCGCCGAGCCGGTGCGGCGCGGCAACCGGGGCGCCCGGGAGGTGCCCTACCGGGCCACCGGGAGGAGCTGGTTGATGGACGGCGCGGGCGCGGCGCCGCCGGGGTCGGACGTGGTGCTTGCGGCCTTCCTCCAGGAGGTCGCCGCCGTGGGCGAGGAGCACCTGGAGAGCACCCGGCTGGGGCTGCAGCTGGACCCGGATTCGGCGGCGGAGTTCCGCAGCCGGCTGTACGGGCTGCTGGACGAGTACGCCCGCCGGCCGGCGGACCCGGCGGGGGAGCGGTGGTCGGTCTACCTCGGGATGCATCCGGAGCCCTGAGGTGTTGTACCGGGCGATGACGACACAGTCGATGACGACAACTCACTCGCCCCGCACCGAGGGGCGTGCCACGCTGGACCCGATGACCACCGCTGCTGACCGCGACGCCCTCGCTGCCGAGGACCGCGCTCCGACCGCTCCCGCCACCACCCGCCCGGCACCGGCCGGGGCCTGGGACGAGCCGGACGACACCACCGGCTCCTACGCGCTCGAGGAGCGCGGCGCCCTGCGGCGGGTGGCCGGTCTCTCCACCGAGCTCACCGACGTCACCGAGGTCGAGTACCGCCAGCTGCGCCTGGAGCGCGTCGTGCTGGTGGGCGTCTGGACCGAGGGCACCGCGGTCGACGCGCAGCGCTCGCTGGCCGAGCTCGCCGCGCTGGCCGAGACGGCCGGCTCCGAGGTGCTGGAGGCCCTGGTCCAGCGCCGCGACAAGCCCGACCCGGCCACCTACGTCGGCTCGGGCAAGGCCACCGAGATCCGCGACATCGTCGCCGCCACCGGCGCCGACACCGTGGTGTTCGACGGCGAGCTCACCCCCGGCCAGCTCAACCAGCTGGAGAAGGTGCTCAAGGTCAAGGTGGTCGACCGGACCGCGCTGATCCTGGACATCTTCGCCCAGCACGCCACCAGCCGGGAGGGCAAGGCACAGGTCGAGCTCGCCCAGATGCAGTACATGATCCCGCGGCTGCGCGGCTGGGGTGAGTCGATGAGCCGGCAGGCCGGTGGCCGCGTCGCCGGCGGTGGCGGCATCGGTACCCGTGGTCCCGGTGAGACGAAGATCGAGACCGACCGCCGTCGGATCCGCGCGCGGGTGAGCAAGCTGCGCAAGGAGATCGCCGGCATGGCGACGGCGCGCGCGACCCAGCGCTCGAGCCGGTCGCGCAACGCCGTCCCGAGCGTGGCGATCGCCGGGTACACCAACGCCGGCAAGTCCAGCCTGCTCAACCGGCTCACCGACGCCGGGGTGCTGGTGCAGGACGCGCTGTTCGCGACGCTGGACCCGACGGTCCGCCGCGCGCAGACGCCGGAGGGGCGCGAGTACACCCTCACCGACACCGTGGGGTTCGTTCGGCACCTGCCGCACCAGCTCGTCGACGCGTTCCGTTCGACGCTGGAGGAGGTGGCCGGCGCCGACCTGCTGCTGCACGTCGTCGACGGCTCCGACCCCGACCCGATCGGGCAGATCAACGCGGTGCACACCGTGCTCTCCGAGATCGACGCCTCGGCGGTGCCCGAGCTCATCGTCGTGAACAAGGTCGACGCGATGAGCGAGGAGGACGTCCTCACGCTGCGCCAGGCCCTGCCCGGGGCGGCCTGGGTATCCGCGCGCACCGGTGAGGGGATCGAGGCGCTGCGCGACGTCGTCGCCGCCCGGCTGCCGCACCCGCACGTCGACGTCGACGTCCTTCTGCCCTACGACCGGGGTGACCTGGTCGCCCGGGTGCACCGGGACGGCGAGGTGCTCGAGGAGCGGCACGAGGCCGACGGCACCCGGCTCAGCGCACGGGTCGACGACGGCCTGGCCGCGGCGCTCGACGAGTTCACCACTCCCGTCGCCGGCGCCTGACCGCCCGGCCGGTGGCGCCGTCCGCCTGGGTGCCCGGGCGGCGGACTCGCCGGCCGGGGCCGGTGGCCAGCTCGACCACTGCGCGGCGCGACCTCGTCCGGTCGCGCCGCGCAGTGCTGTCCCGAGATGGTCACGGAGAGGTCACGGTGCCGGTACCGTGACGTCGTGGCGAGCGGAGCGGTGCGCGTGAGCGGCAGCGCCGCCGGTGACCCCGCGTCCCGAGCCCCGCGGGTGGTCAGCATCGGCCGGCCCCCCTGGTGGCTGGCGCTGGTCTCCGCGCTCGTCGCGGCCGGCATCACCGTGGACCTCCTCGCCGGTGGCCGGCTGGAACGGCTCGACGTGGCGGTCTCCGAGCAGGTCGGCTCCTGGGGGCTGCGCGACTCCGCCGCCTACTGGCCGGTGTGGGCGTTCACCCAGACCGGCGGACGGGTCACCATCCTGCTGGTCCTGTTCGGTCTGGTCGGCTGGCTCTTCTGGCGGCAGCGCACGGTGGCCCCGCTGGTGCGCGTGCTGCTGGCCCTCGCGCTGCTGACGGCAGCGGTCTACGCCTTCAAGTGGGGCACCGGCCGCACCGCCCCGGCCTATCCGGGCTCGTACTTCCACCGGGGCGGGGAGAGCTTCCCGTCCGGGCACGTGGCGAACGCCGTGCTGATGTGGGGCGTGGCCCGCTGGCAGGTGGTCCAGTACGGCCTGCAGCCCCGCCTGCAGCGGGCGGCCTGGCTGCTCAGCGTGCTGGGGCCGGTGGCCACCGGAGTGGCCATGGTGGCGCTGAACTTCCACTGGGTCACCGATGCAGTGGTGGGAGCGGCCGTCGGCATCGTGCTCTTGGGCGTGGTTCACGCACTCGACGCAGTCGTGGTGTCACGCTGGGTCCGTGCCAGAGTGGGCCGGCCGCACGCGTAGCCGCGCCGGCCGCCGTTGCCTGGCGGACGGGGCGCTCCTCGCCCTGCCCGCGGCGGTCCTGCTCGCGGTCCTGCCGCCATCGGCGGCGCTCGCCGAGGAAGCCGCGCCGAGCACGCGCTGCACCATCACCGACCCGCGGCTGCCGGAGATCTCCGGCCTGGCCAGCGCCGGGGAGACGCTCCTGGCGATGAACGACGGTGGTGACCGGGCGGAGGTCTACGTCCTCGACACCTCCTGCGCCGTCGCGGAGGTGCGGTCGGGGAGCGTCGACCCGTACGACCCCGAGGACCTCGCCCTGGCCGCGGACGGCACGGTCTGGCTGGCCGACATCGGGGACAACAACGCCGCCCGGGAGACCGTCGCGCTGATCGGGCTGCGCCCCGACGGCAGCACCACGCTCACCCGGCTCACCTACCCGGACGGGGCGCACGACGCCGAGGCACTGCTGCTGGCGCCTGACGGCACGCCGTACCTGGTGACCAAGGAGGTGCTCGGCGCCTCCGGCGTGTACCGCCCGGATGCGCCGCTGGCCGACGGGGCCACGGTGCCGATGACCCGGGTGGTCGGGCTGGGCCTCACCCTGACCGGCACGCCGGGCGGGCCGGTCGGCCGCGCGGGGCAGCTGCTGGTGACCGGGGGCGCGGTGTCGGCGGACGGGCAGCGCATCGCCCTGCGCACCTACACCGACGCCTACGTCTGGACGCTGACCGGTTCCGACGTGCCCGGCGCGCTGTCCGGCGCGCCGGGCCGGATCGCCCTCCCCGACTCGCCGCAGGGTGAGGCGATCACCTTCGCGGCGAACAACCGCGACCTGCTGGTCACCAGCGAGGGGCTGCCGGCGCCGGTGACCCTGGTTCCGGTGCCGGCTGAGCAGGCTACGAGCACCCCGATCGATCCGGCTCCCAGTGCGGGACCGACCGGGGAGCTGGTGACCGCGGCTCCCGGCGTCGCCCCGGTGACGGCCGGCATCATCGCGGCCGGGGTGGCTACCGTGTTCGTCTGGATCGGCGGGAAGATCCGCCGCCGGCGGGAGTGACCGGCCGCCGGCGGGAATGACCCGGCCGGCGGCCGACGGTGGCGTCAGACCCGGCGCAGCACGGTCACGACCCGGCCGAGGACGGTGGCGTCGTCGCCGGGGATCGGCGCGTAGGCCGGGTTGTGCGGCAGCAGCCACACGTGCCCGTCGCGGCGCTTGTAGGTCTTCACGGTCGCCTCGCCGTCGATCATCGCCGCGACGATCTCGCCGTTCTCGGCGGTGGGCTGCTGGCGGACCACCACCCAGTCGCCGTCGCAGATCGCGGCCTCGACCATCGAGTCACCGGTCACCTTGAGCATGAACAGCGTGCCCTCGCCGACCAGTTCGCGCGGCAGCGGGAAGACGTCTTCGACGGCCTGCTCCGCCAGCACCGGGCCACCGGCGGCGATGCGGCCCACCAAGGGCACGTAGGTGGGTGCCGGGGCGCCCGCCTCGTCGACGCCACTGCCCGCACCGGCGGCGGCGAGCACATCCGCCGAGGCGTCGGCACCGGCGGTCACGCCCTGCTCGCCCGGCAGCCGGACGTCCAGTGCGCGCGGCCGGTTGGGGTCGCGGCGCAGCCAGCCCTTGCGCTGGAGCACCGAGAGCTGGTGGGCGACCGAGGAGGCGGAGGAGAGGCCGACGGCCTCGCCGATCTCGCGGACCGAGGGCGGGTAGCCCCGGCGTTCGATGGAGTCGCGGATGACCTCCAGCACCCGGCGCTGGCGCTGGGTGAGCCCGTCGCCGGCCTCGCCGCGGTCGGGGAACTCGCGCACGGCCGCACCCCCGGTGTCCGCTGCGGGCTCCGCCGCCTGCCCGGCCGGGCGCCTGCGTCGGCTCGACCCCTTGCGCTCGTCCGCCGTCCGGCCGTCGACCGCCATGTGTCCTCCTCGTCCGGCTGCGCGCGCAGCTGCCCGGTGGCATCCCGCCTGCCGGGGCGGGGTGGGACGCCGTCGTGGTCTCCCTGCGCACGGTAGCGGCTCGACGGCGGGTGTTCAAACACGTGTTCGAACACGCGCCGTGTCGGTGCACTCCTGTCGGTGCCGTGCGGTAGACATCGCACAGACGTTCGAATCGAACAGGCGTTCGAGGTCGCACCCGAGGGTGCCTGCTGTGAGGAGTGCACCGATGGTCATCGCCGAGTACCCGGACACCACCGTCGCCCCGCTCCGCCCGCCGCTCCGGCTGGTCTCGCCGGCGCCGACCGCCCGGGCGGGGTCCGCTGGCCGGGTCGGGCCCCGCCCGGCCCGCCGCTCGCAGGTGCGTCCTGGTGGGCGGCCGATGTCCTCACCGGGGGGCGCGGTCGCGCGGCCCGTCCGCGGTGGCGACTGCGGCCCGCCCCGAGCCGTCGCTCCGTGCCCGTCGGCCGGGGAGTGGGCGGAGCTGCCGCTGCGACTCACCCGCCGCGGCCGGCGCGCGGTGGCGGCGCTGTCGGTGGCGGTCGGCCTGGGGGTGGCGGTGGGCACGCTCGCGGTGGTCGCCGACGGGGAGCCCGCGCTGCAGTTGGCCGGCGCCGGCACGGTGGTGGTCCAGCCCGGCGACACGCTCTGGTCGATCGCCGGCGACCTGGCGCCGGACGAGGACCGGCGCGCGGTGGTCGACGCGATCCTCGATCGCAACGACCTCCAGGACGTCGTGCTGCAGCCCGGTCAGGTGCTCGAGCTGCCCTGATGAGGTGCGGCGGGCCCGTCGCCGGGGCCCGGGCTGTGACGGATGGGTGCGCGAGCGGCGGGCGGGTCAGCTGCGGAACACGACACGCACGACAGGGCTTGCACACCTGTAGGGGTGGCCGTACGGTTCCACCACAACATCTAGTGCTTACACGGATGTAAGTCGTCCACAGCCGCTCCACACGTTCTCCCCGGGCCATCCACCGGATGTCCCCGGAGCAGTCCACAGGAGCGGTCCACGGGCCGGTGTCCCACGGTGTCACAGCACCGCGGTGATCCCGGTCGCGACACCTCGGGAGGAGGTGGACCGGCAGTGCGTTGCCCCTTCTGCCACAACCCCGACAGTCGCGTCATCGACTCGCGCGAGACCGACGAGGGCGCGACCACCCGGCGGCGGCGTTCGTGCCCCGGCTGCGGGCGGCGGTTCACCACCGTCGAGGAGGCGGTCCTCGCCGTCGTGAAGCGCAGCGGCGTGAGCGAGCCGTTCACCCGCGCGAAGGTGGTCGCCGGTGTCCGCCGCGCCTGCCAGGGCCGTCCGGTCGACGAGCACCAGCTCGCGCTGCTGGCCCAGCAGGTCGAGGACGCCGTCCGCGCCACCGGGTGTGCCGAGATCCCCAGCCACGAGGTCGGTCTGGCGATCCTGGGCCCGCTGCGCGACCTGGACGAGGTCGCCTACCTCCGCTTCGCCAGCGTCTACCGGAGCTTCAGCTCCGCTGCGGACTTCGAGAAGGAGATCGCCGAGCTGCGGGCCGCCGTGCGCGCCCGAGCCGGTGGGGCACCTGCCACCGAGGACGGGCCGCCAGGCGCGGCCGCCGGGTCCTGAGGGCGCCGCCCCGAACTGTCACACCCCCCGACTACACAGGTCTCGACGAGGAGACCGCACCGCACCACCCGGCTCCGGCACCCGCCGGCTTCCCCAGCCGCTCCGCCCGCACCGCCGCTCAGCTCGACGCCAGAGCACGAACACCAGGGAGCCCTCGCACGATGACCGAGACAGCCGACCGCCTCGCCACCACCCGGACCCGTCGCAGCCCGAAGGCGCCCACCCGGGGCAAGGGCCTGAAGGTCAAGCGCGTCTTCACCACTGCCGGTGTGCACCCCTACGACGAGGTGGTCTGGGAGCGCCGCGACGTCGTCATGACCAACTGGCGGGACGGCTCGATCAACTTCGAGCAGCGCGGCGTCGAGTTCCCGGCCGAGTGGAGCATCAACGCCACCAACATCGTCACCACCAAGTACTTCCGTGGCGCGGTCGGCAGCCCCCAGCGCGAGACGAGCCTCCGCCAGCTGATCGACCGCGTCGTGCTCACCTACGGTGCAGCCGGCCGCGAGCACGACTACTTCGCCTCCGAGGGCGACGCCGAGATCTTCGAGCACGAGCTCACCTGGATGCTGCTGCACCAGGTCTTCAGCTTCAACTCGCCCGTCTGGTTCAACGTCGGCACCGCCTCGCCGCAGCAGGTCAGCGCCTGCTTCATCCTCGCGGTCGACGACACGATGGACTCGATCCTGAACTGGTACCGCGAGGAGGGCCTGATCTTCAAGGGCGGCTCCGGTGCCGGCCTGAACCTCTCCCGGATCCGCTCCTCCAAGGAGCTGCTCTCCTCCGGTGGCACCGCCTCCGGCCCGGTCTCCTTCATGCGCGGTGCCGACGCCTCGGCGGGCACCATCAAGTCCGGTGGCGCCACCCGCCGCGCGGCGAAGATGGTCGTCCTCGACATCGACCACCCCGACATCGAGGAGTTCATCGAGACCAAGGCGCGCGAGGAGGACAAGATCCGCGCGCTGCGCGACGCCGGGTACGACATGGACCTCGGCGGCAAGGACATCACCAGCGTCCAGTACCAGAACGCCAACAACTCGGTCCGGGTCAACGACGAGTTCATGCGCGCGGTCGAGGAGGGCACCGAATTCGGCCTGCGGGCCCGCTCCGACGGCTCGGTGATCGAGACCGTCGACGCCCGCGAGCTGTTCGGCAAGGTCACCCAGGCGGCCTGGGAGTGCGCCGACCCGGGCATCCAGTACGACGACACGATCAACGACTGGCACACCAACCCGGAGACCGGGCGGATCAACGCGTCCAACCCCTGCTCGGAGTACATGAGCCTGGACAACAGCTCGTGCAACCTGGCGTCGCTGAACCTCATGAAGTTCCTCAAGGACGACGGCACGTTCGACTCGAAGAACTTCGTCAAGGCCGTCGAGCTGATCATCACCGCGATGGACATCTCGATCTGCTTCGCCGACTTCCCGACCGACCCGATCGGGGAGACCACCCGGGCCTACCGGCAGCTGGGCATCGGCTACGCCAACCTGGGCGCGATGCTGATGGCCACCGGCCACGCCTACGACTCCCGGGGCGGGCAGACCCTGGCCGCGGCCATCACCTCGCTCATGACCGGCACCGCCTACCGCCGCTCGGCGGAGCTGGCCGGTGTCGTCGGCGCCTACGACGGCTTCGCCCGCAACGCCGACGCCCACGCCCGGGTCATGCGCAAGCACGCCGCGGCGAACGACGCGATCCGCCCGGTCGGTGCCGACGACGCCGACGTGCTCAAGGTCGCCACCCAGCAGTGGCAGGACTGCCTGGCCATCGGTGCCGAGAACGGCTGGCGCAACGCGCAGGCCTCGGTGCTGGCGCCCACCGGCACCATCGGCTTCATGATGGACTGCGACACGACCGGCATCGAGCCGGACTTCTCGCTGGTCAAGTTCAAGAAGCTGGTCGGCGGCGGCTCCATGCAGATCGTCAACCAGACGGTGCCGCGGGCGCTGAAGAGCCTGGGCTACCAGGAGGAGCAGGTCGAGGCGATCGTCGAGTACATCGCCGAGCACGGCCACGTCGTCGACGCCCCGAGCCTGCGCCCGGAGCACTACGAGGTCTTCGACTGCGCCATGGGCGAGCGCGCCATCTCCCCGATGGGGCACGTCCGGATGATGGCCGCGGTCCAGCCGTTCATCTCCGGCGCGATCAGCAAGACGGTCAACATGCCGGAGTCGGCGACCGTCGAGGACGTCGCGGACATCTACTTCCAGGGCTGGAAGATGGGCATCAAGGCGCTGGCCATCTACCGCGACAACTGCAAGGTCGGCCAGCCGCTGTCCGGTGGCAAGGGCAAGAACGACGGCACCAAGGCCGAGGCCGCGGTCGAGGAGACGGCGCCCACCGCCACCGCCGCGCTGGCGCACCCGGTGCGCAAGCGGCTGCCCAAGAAGCGGACCAGCATGACGACGTCGTTCAGCGTCGCCGGCGCCGAGGGCTACATGACCGCCGGCATGTACGAGGACGGCAGCCTCGGTGAGGTCTTCCTGAAGCTCGGCAAGCAGGGCTCGACCCTGGCCGGGGTGATGGATGCCTTCTCGATCGGCATCTCGATCGCGCTGCAGCACGGTGTGCCGCTGGAGACCTACATCCAGAAGTTCACCAACATGCGCTTCGAGCCGGCCGGCATGACCGACGACCCGGACATCCGCATCGCCCAGTCGGTGATGGACTACATCTTCCGTCGCCTGGCGCTGGACCACCTGCCGGTGGACAAGCGGGCGAACCTCGGCATCTTCAGCGCCGAGGAGCGGGCCGCTCAGGTCGCCGGCTACGACACCTCCGCCGCCACCCCGCAGGTGACCGAGGAGGACGAGGTCGACGTCGAGGCGCTGCGCGGCTCGGTGCCCACCGAGGCCCCGGCGAAGGCCGAGACCGAGAAGGTCACCCAGGAGTCGCCGAAGGAGGCGATCAAGGAGGCGCACTCCTCGGCCGAGCTGCTGGAGCTGGTCACCGGCACCGCGACCGACGCGCCGCTGTGCATGACCTGCGGCACGAAGATGCGCCCCGCCGGCAGCTGCTACGTCTGCGAGGGCTGCGGCTCCACCAGCGGCTGCAGCTGATGCGACCGGCCGCGGAGCGTCCTGGTCACTGACCGACCGACGCTCCGCGGCCGCAGCGCCACCGTCCACTGACCCGGTCCCTGCGGGGACCGGGTCAGTGTGCGTCTCCGGCCGCTGCTGCGGGGGTGACCCGCAGCTTCGCGGCGTCCGTGGTGGCGTCGCGGTAGCTGGTGGAAGGGGCGGGGCGCAAGGACGTGCGCGCCTCGGGCCGAGCGGCCCAGGTCAGCGGGGAGCGACCGCGAGGGTGTGCCCACGGACCCGCCGGCCCGAGAGTCGCTCGCCGGCGAGCCGGCGCGGAGTCAGCTGCCCAGCCACTCCGGCAGGCCATCACCTCCGGGCCGGGACCAGCGTTCCCTCGCGCCACCGTCGACACGAGCCGCCGGCCGCCTACGCTGGCTGTCGATGAGCGCCGGCGAGCGGAGCGGACCGTCCCACGACACCGGTCCCGAGCACACCGCGCCCGCCGAGGAGGCCGGCGCGGTTCGCGTCGACCCCACCCCCGACCGGCCCGCCTCCAGCGGACGGGCGCCCGACCAGCCGGGCTCCGACCAGGCAGCGTCTGACCAGGCAGCGTCTGACCAGGCGACGTCCGACCAGGCAGCGTCCAGCGGCGGCGCGAGGCCGGCGTCGGGCCGGCGGCGCCGACGGCTGGTGCTCTCGGCCGTCAGCGGGATCCTCGCGCTCGCGCTCGGGCTGGGCATGACGATCCAGATCCGGGTCAGCAACGCCGACGACCCGCTCAGCACGGCCACCGAGGAGGACCTGGTCACCATCCTCAACGACATCGACGCCAACGAGGACCTGCTGCGCCGGCAGCTCGCGGAGACCCGCCGCACGCTGGACGAGCTGACCGACGACCGGTCGGAGGCCGACGGCGCCCTCGAGCAGGCCCGGGAGCGGGCCCAGGCGATCGACGTCCTGACCGGCGCGGTCCCGGTCCGTGGCCCGGGCATCCGGCTGGCGATCGTCGACCCGGAGGAGGAGGTCGACGCGTCCCTGCTGCTGGAGGCGGTGCAGGAGCTCCGTGGCTCCGGTGCCGAGGCGATCCAGCTCAACGGCGTGCGGGTGGTGGTCTCGACGGCGCTGGTCGACACGGTCGGCGGCGTGCTGGTCGACGGCGAGCGGATCAGCAGCCCCTACGAGGTGCTGGCCATCGGCCCGGCCGAGGAGATGATCGGTGCGCTGAGCGTGCCCAGTGGGGTGCTCAGCGACGTCACGCGCGCCGATGCCACCGCCCGGATCGTCGAGCAGGAGGTCGTCGCCATCGACGCCCTGGCGAGCAGCCCGGTCGACGACTGAACGGTCAGCCGGTCAGCTCGGTCGGCACCGCGACGACGTCGACCATCGCCCCGCGGCGGACCACGGTCACCGGCAGCGGCCGGCCGATCGCCTCGGCGAACAACAGCCGTTGAAGGCTCTGCGCCGACGCCACGGGCGCCCGACCGGCCTCCAGCACCAGGTCGCCGGCCTTCAGCCCGGCCCTGTCGGCGGGGGAGCCGGCGATGACATCCAGCACCTGCAGCCCGCGGCGTCGCCCGGTGCGCGCGGCGAGATCGGCCGGCAGCGCCACGGGGCTGCTGACCACGCCGAGGTACGCGCGGCGCACCCGGCCGTCGCGCACGAGGGTGGTCACGATCCGCCGGCTGGTGTCGTTGACCGGCACGGCGAGCCCCAGGCCCCAGCCGGCGACGGCGGTGTTGATCCCGATCACCCGGCCGTGCGCGTCGGCCAGCGCGCCGCCGGAGTTGCCCGGGTTGAGCGCGGCGTCGGTCTGGATCACGTCCTCCACGACCCGCGCCGACCGGCCGTGCCGGGTCGGCAGGGAGCGGCCCAGCCCGCTCACCACCCCTGCGGTCACCGACCCCGCCAGGCCGAAGGGGTTGCCGACGGCCACCACCAGCTGGCCGACCTGCAGCTCCCCGGCGTCGCCGAGCTCGGCCGGCGGGGGAGTGCCACCCCGGGCGCGCACCACGGCCAGGTCGGACAGCGGATCCGCGCCGACCACCTCGACCGGCACCTCCGAGCCGTCGCTGAACACCGCCCGGCCGGCGGTCGCCCCGCCGACGACGTGGGCGTTGGTCAGCAGCAGGCCGTCGTCGCCGACGACGACGGCCGACCCGGCCCCGCCCCGTTCACCCGGCCCGCCGACCGCGAGCGCAGCGACGTGCGGCGTGAGCTCGGCGGCCACCGTGGTGACCACCCGCGAGTAGGCGTCCAGCGCCGCCTCGTCGACCCCGTCCATCCGAACCTCCGCTGATTACGCGGTTACGGGCACCAGTGAACGCCTGATCGGGCGCGAGTGGGCAACGCCCTGAGCGAACGACGGCGACGCGGTCAGTCGTGGCTGTTCTGGCGGCGCAGTGCCCGGCGCAGCATCACCCGGTAGCCGACCAGCAGCACCGCGTTGCCCAGCAGCAGCCAGAGCCCGAGCAGCACGGCGGTGGCGAGCCAGCTGCTGCCGTACCGCTGCGAGAAGTCGGCGAAGAACTCCAGGTAGACGAGGTAGCCGGCGGTGCCGACCGCCACCAGCCCGGAGGCGGTCAGCGCCCCGATCGCTAGGTCGGACCAGTGGGCGTCGCGGAGTCGGTAGAGCGCGAAGACCAACCCGATGACCGCGGTCAGCACGGCGAAGGCGCCGGCGCCGAGCAGCGCCGTCAGCCACCAGCCCGAGCCCAGCAGCCGGGGCACCAGGTACAGGGCGGCGAGCGCGCCGAACACCACGACGGGGAGCGCCGCGATGATCGCCAGCGCCAGCAGCCGGCCGCGCCAGCCCTGGATCCGCCGCTGGGACTCCGGCGCCACCCGACTGAACGCCCGCGCCAGCGCCGCTCCGTACGCGGTGGCCGGCCAGACGGCGCCGACGACGGCGAACACCCCGACCTGGCTGGCGATGTCGATCAGCTCGCGCAGCACGTCCCCGACCGGCAGCTGCTGGGGCGTCTGCCCGTCGACCTCGCTGCCCAGTCCCTGCAACGTCTCGTCGGAGACGAACACCCCGGCGACCCAGAACGCGATGAGCACCATCGGTGGCAGGGAGATCATCGCGTAGAAGGCCAGGCTGGCACTGACCGTGGACAGCTCCGGGCTGCGCAGCCAGCGGCCGAAGCGGACGACCGGCCGGGGAAGCCGCTCGCGGGCGCGGGCGGTGCGCCGACGTCCGCTGTCCAGCAGCCGGTGCAGGCGGTCGCGGGCCGAGGCGGTGGAACTGCTCATCCGCAGCTGGGTCCGTCGTCCTCCGGCCGGGCGATCGGCTCGGCCGGCGGGGTGGTCGAGGCTACGGCGGGGCGGTCGGCGCCGGTCGTCCGGCCGAACTCCTGGGTGGCCCACACGCCGCCGTCGGGAGCGCAGAAGACGCCCACACCCAGCCGGTCCCACCCCGGGTTGAGCACGTTGACCCGGTGGTCGTCCGAGCGCATCCACCCGGTGTGGATCGTGCCGGCCGGCACCGGGCCGGTGGACTGGAAGATGTTCTCGCCGATCGAGACGAAGCCGGACAGCTCCTCGCGCTGGAGCACCTCCCTGATGTCCTGGTGCTCGAGGGTGTCGTTGTCGGCCATCTCCTCGCTCCAGTTCCGGGCCACGTCGGCCAGGGCGTCGTTCCACGTCACCGGCTCCAGCCCGCGCTCCGCGCGCTCGGCGTTCACCCGGTCGAAGATCTCGCGGGCCATCCGCTGCTCCGCGGGAGCCGAGGTGTCGTCGGCCGGGGCGGACTCCGGCGACGGGGCGGAGCCGGTGGCGCCCGGGCGGGTGTCGACGGCGACGCAGCCACTGGCGCCGACCAGCACCGCCAGGGCGATGAGCAGGGGGCGGGCGACCTTCATGCGCGCCGCCTACCCCGCGGCCGGCCGGAGCACCCGCCGCCGGCCGGAGAGGTCACGAGACCGACATGGTCGGCACGACCCGGTCAGCTGCGCTGCCGGGTGGCCAGCGTGTTCCGCAGGGCGGTGGCCCGGGCGGCGCCGGGCACGGTCACCACGGAGCGCCGCCCGTTCCCGCGGACCACCTCCCGAGCCTCACCGGCGCGCAGCGCGACCTCGTCGCGCCGGTCTGCTTCCTGCGGGTGGTCGGCGGGTAGCGGGCGGGCATGACCGAGAGCCAGCAGTCGACCAGTCAGCAGCGCATCGCCGTCGTCACCGGGGCGGAGTCGGGCATCGGCCGGGCGGTCGCCGTCGCCCTCGCCGAGTCCGGCCACGACGTCGGGATCACCTGGTACCGGGACGAGGCGGCGGGGGAGGAGACCGCCGAGCAGGTGCGCCGCACCGGCCGGCGGGCCGAGGTGCGGCACCTGGACCTGACCCGGCTGCCCGGCGCAGCGGGCGTCGTCGACGAGCTGGCCGACGCCCTCGGCGGGCTCGACGTGCTGGTCAACGACGCCGGCACCGGCCACATGTCGACGATCCTGGACACCGACTACGACACCTGGCGCACCGTGCTCGCCACCGACCTGGACGGCGCGTTCCTCTGCCTGCAGCGGGCGGCCCGCCGGATGGTCGACGCCGGCCGCGGCGGCCGGATCGTCAACATCACCAGCGTGCACGAGCACCTCCCGCGGGTCGGCGCCGCCGCCTACTGCGCGGCCAAGGGCGGGTTGGGCCTGCTCACCAAGGTCGCGGCGCTCGAGCTCGGCGAGCACGGGATCACCGTCAACGCCGTCGCCCCGGGTGAGATCGCCACCCCGATGACCGGGCAGGAGGACGAGGACCCGACCGCGCCGGGCAAGCACCGCGGCGGCATCCCCGTCCCGCGGCCCGGCGACGCCCGGGAGGTCGCGGCCACCGTCGCCTTCCTCGCCTCGCCGGCGGCGGCCTACGTCACCGGTGCCTCGTGGGCGGTCGACGGCGGGATGATGCAGATGGGGCCGATGGCCGGCTCGCACCTGACCTCCGACGACTGGCGCCGCCCCTGACCCGGCAGGATCACGCCCGTGGAGCTCGCCGACGTCGCCGACGAGCTCTACGGCGTGCCGCCGGAGGAGTTCGTGGCTGCCCGCACCGCCGCCCGCGACCGGGCCCGCGCCGCCGGTGACCGGCAACTGGCCAAGGACGTCGCCGCGCTGCCCAAGCCGACCACCGCCGCCTGGGTCTGCAACCTGCTCGCCCGCCGCGCGCCCGACGAGGTCGGCCAGCTGGCCGAGCTGGGCGAGTTGCTGCGGTCGGCGCAGGAGAGCCTCGCCGGTGACCAGCTGCGCGAGCTCGGCCGCCAGCGGAACGAGGTGGTGGCCGCGCTGGCCCGGCAGGCGCGGGCTCTCGCGCACCGGGAGGGCCACGACGTCAGCACCGCCGTCGCCGAGCAGGTCGAGGCGACCCTGCGCGCGGCGATCGCCGACCCGGACGCCGGCGCCGCGCTGCGGGGCGGCCGGCTGACCGCGGCGCTGTCCTACACCGGCCTGGGCCCGGTCGACCTCTCCACCGCGATCGCCGCACCGGGGCGGCCGGCCCCGGCCCGGCCGCCGCGCGGCCCGCGGGTGCCTGCCCCCGCCGACCACGACCGGGACGCCCGGGAGCGGGCCCGCCGGGAGGGGGCCGAGCGCCGGCGCCGCGAACTGGTCCAGGCCGAGCGCGACGCCGAGGAGGCTGCGGCGGTCGCCCGGGACGCCGCCACGGCCGCGGACGACGCCGAACGGGAGCTGACCGAGGCCACCGAGCGCCACGAGCAGCTGCAGGCGCGGGTCGAGGAGCTCACCGCCGCTCTGCACCGCGCCGAGCAGGAGGCCGCCGCCGCGGGCCGCACCGTGCCCGACCGGGTGCGCCGCCGGGACGCGGCGGCCCGCCGGGCGGCCACCGCCGCGACCATCGCGGAACGGGCCCGCGACCGGGTGACCCAGCTGCGCGGGGACGACGGCGGGGGCTGACGCGGCGCGGGTTCAGCGGACGTCGGGCTCGGGTGTGCGGCGGGCGCGCTTCTCCAGGTACAGGGCGGCATCGGCCCGGTTCAGCAGCGCGGTGAGCGAGTCGCCGTCCTCCCGGGTCGCCGTCCCCGCCGACCAGTCCGCCACCGCGCAGGCCCGCAGGCGCTGGAGGATCTCCGCGGCGCCGGCCGGGTCGGTGTCGGGCAGGCACAGCACGAACTCGTCGCCGCCGTACCGGCCCAGCAGGTCCGACGTCCGCAGCCGGCCGGACCAGGCGTGCGCGAGCCGGCGCAGCAACGCATCCCCGGCGTCGTGACCGTCCCGGTCGTTGATCTCCTTGAAGCCGTCCAGGTCGAGCACCGCGAGCGTCAGCGGCGACCCGGTGCGGTGCGCCCGCGCCAGCGTGCGGGCGGCCTCGGCCTGCCAGGCGCGGCGGTTGGCCAGGCCGGTGAGCGGGTCGGTGGAGGCGATCGCCCGCAGCCGTCCGCTGAGCTGGGCCTGCGACTCGGTGAGCGCCAGGGCGGTGACCACCGCGATCAGCCACGGCACGGCGAACCCGACCGGAGCCGCCGCCACCGCACCCGCGGTCACCAGCGCCAGCGCGGTGAGCACGTGGGCGCGGGCCGCGCGCAGCGAGGTGAAGTGCGCCGCGTAGGACCCCAGCGCGATGACCATCGGCCCCAGGCCGACGATCCCGACGGCGGTCGCCGACCGCCAGGCCAGCAGCCCGGTGGCCGCGGCCAGAACGACGAGGGCGGCGTGCACCACCACGACGCCGACCCGGGCGGCGGCGATCCACAGCACCGACCCGAGCAGGACACCGGTGACGCCCAGCACCGCGTTCAGCGTCGTCGGCGCCCCGGGCGACAGCGGCCGGGCCGCCGCGGCCAGGCAGAACGCGCCGCCCACCAGGAACAGCGCGGCCAGCAGGACCACCCGGACGGGTCGCCCGCGCAGCACCGTTCCGCCGTCCATGACGGGGGACTGTCGACCACGGGGGCGGCCACGGCAAGGGGGCACGCTCGCCGCGTCACCCGGAGACGGGAGTCGTCCTACGGTGTGGACGGTCACCGGCCCGCCGCCCACCCGATCTTCCGCAGAACGGAAGGTCGCGGTGGACGGCGGTGGAGCCGGGTGGCAGAACCGTTCCGACTGCTCATCGACGAGACGAGGACTCCCATGGCACTGCTCGAGGACGGCGCGTGGCGCGGCAAGATCTGGACCGGGACGTGGACCGACGGCAGCGGGGGCACCTACACCGCGGTCGAGCCGGCCACCGGCGCGGAGCTCGGTGAGGTCGGCCAGGCCACGCCGGCCGACGTGGAGAAGGCCGGCGCCCGCGCGGCGCAGGCCCAGCGGGAGTGGGCGGCGCTGCCGTTCGAGCAGCGGGCCGCCGTGCTGCGCCGGGCCGGTGACCTGCTCACCGAGCACGCCGCGGAGATCAAGGAGTGGCTGGCCCGGGAGTCCGGCGCCATCCAGCCCTTCGGTGACTTCCAGGTGCACACCACCGCCCAGGAGTGCTACGAGGCCTCCGCCCTGCCCAGCCACCCCTACGGTGAGCTGCTGCGCACCGGGTCGCCCCGGTTGTCCTTCGCCCGTCGCGTGCCGGCCGGTGTGGTCGGGGTGATCGCGCCGTTCAACGTGCCGACGATCCTCGCCATCCGGGCCATCGCGCCGGCGCTGGCCCTGGGCAACGCGGTGCTCCTCAAGCCCGACCCGCGCACCGCCATCTGCGGCGGCGCCGTCTTCGCGCGGGTGTTCGAGGAGGCCGGCCTGCCCGCGGGGGTGTTCCAGGTGCTGCCCGGCGGGGCCGACGTCGGTCAGGCGCTGGTCACCGACCCGACCGTGCGGGTGATCGCCTTCACCGGCTCGACCAAGGCCGGGCGGGCAGTGGGGGCGCTGGCCGGTCAGCACCTCAAGCGCGCGCACCTGGAGCTCGGTGGCAACTCCGCGCTCATCGTGCTGCCCGACGTCGACGTGACCGCGGCCGCCTCGGTCGGCGCCTGGGGCACGTTCTCCCACTCCGGGCAGATCTGCATGGCGACCAGCCGGCACCTGGTGCACGAGTCGATCGCCGAGGAGTACACCCAGGTGCTCGCCGACAAGGTGAAGGACCTCCCGGTGGGCGACACCTTCCGCGAGCAGGTCGCGCTCGGCCCGCTGATCGACGCGACCCAGCGCGACCGGGTGCACGGGCTGGTCACCGCCAGCGTCGACAGCGGCGCCACGGTGCGCACCGGCGGTACCTACGAGGGCCTGTTCTACCGCCCGACCGTGCTCGGCGGCGTGCCGGTCGACTCCCCGGCGTACCAGGAGGAGATCTTCGGGCCGGTGGCGCCGGTGACGTCGTTCTCCTCGCTGGACGAGGTGGCGGCGCTGGCGGCGGGCACGGAGTACGGGCTGAGCCTGGGCATCCTGACCCGCGACGTCTACGCCGGCCTGCAGCTGGCCGAGCGGATCCCCTCCGGGCTGGTGCACATCAACGACCAGACCGTGAACGACGAGGCAGTGGCCCCCTTCGGCGGGGTAGGCGCCTCGGGCACCGGCTCCCGGCACGGGGGGCCGCAGGCCAACATCGAGGCGTTCACCGAGACCCAGTGGGTGACCCTGCGCGGCGACCTGCCGGCCTACCCCTTCTGAGCCCGGACACCGCGCCGGCCCGGCCCCGCAGCAGCGGGGACCGGGCCGGCGTCGGTCGGGCGGTGGTGCTCAGGCGATGGTGTTCAGGTGCGGCCCGTCAGGCGGAGTCGCGCCCGGCGATGTCGACCGGCTCACCCAGGTGGCGCTTGCCACCGGTCTTGGAAACCTCGAAGTCCGGACCGAGGTGCTCCAGCGCCAGCCGGCCGTAGACCTGCTGCTGGGTGCCCACCCGCTGGGAGCGGCCGCGGCCGAGGAAGCTGACCAGCCAGTGCACGACCGTGCTGAACCGGTTCTTGAAGCCCACCTGGTACATCAGGTGCACGACCAGCCACAGCACCCAGGCGGGGAAGCCACCGAACTTGAACTTCCAGGTGTCGGCGACCGCGTGGAACCGCGAGATGGTCGCCATGCTGCCCTTGTCGAAGTAGTGGAACTCCGGCTTCGTCGGCCGGCCGGCGACCCGCGCGGCGACGGCGTCGGCCGCGAACCGGCCACCCTGGATGGCGACCTGCGCCACGCCGGGCAGGCGGTTGAGCGAGATCATGTCGCCGACCACGTGCACCTCGGGATGCCCGGGCAGGGTCAGGTCCGGCTGCACCGAGATGCGGCCGGCCCGGTCGACCTCGGCTCCGGACTGCTCGCCGAGCAGCTTGCCCAGCGGGCTCGCCTGCACGCCGGCGGCCCAGATCTTGGTGGCCGCGTTGATCCGGCGCTCGTGCCCGTCGCCGTCCTTGACCACGATGCCGTCGGCGTCGACGTTGGTGACCATCGCGCCCAGCTGGACCTCGACGCCGATCTCGTTGAGCTGCTTGTGCGCCTTCTGGCTGAGCTTGTCGACGAAGGGGGGCAGCACCTTGGGCGCGGCGTCGAGCAGGATGACCCGCGCGCTGGTGGGGTCGATCCGGCGGAAGTCGTGCCGCAGGGTGCGGCGGGCGAGCTCGGCGATCTGGCCGGCCATCTCCACGCCGGTCGGGCCGGCGCCGACGACGACGAAAGTCAGCAGCCGGTCGATCTCGGCCGGGTCGGTGGCCAGCTCGGCCAGCTCGAAGGCGCCGAAGATCCGGCCGCGCAGCTCCAGGGCGTCGTCGATGCTCTTCATGCCGGGGGCGAACTCGGCGAACTGGTCGTTGCCGAAGTAGGACTGGCCGGCGCCGGCGGCGACGATGAGCTCGTCGTACGGGTGCACCGTGGTGCGGCCGAGCACCGTCGAGGTGACCGTCTTCGCCGTCAGGTCGATGTCGGTGACCTCACCGAGCACCACGCGGGCGTTGTCCTGCTTCTTCAGGATCTCCCGGGTGGGCGGGGCGATCTCGCCCTCGGAGAGGATGCCGGTGGCGACCTGGTAGAGCAGCGGCTGGAAGAGGTGGTGCGTGGTCTTCCCGATGAGCGTGACGTCGACGGGCGCCTTCTTCAGGCGCTGGGCGGCGAAGAGACCGCCGAACCCGGACCCGACGATGACGACGCGAGGTCGTTGTCCGGTGGACGGGGTTGCGGTGGTCACACTGCCTCCTGATGTCGTCATGATGACTCATCCTCCCACTGCGCTGCTGCTGCCGGTCGGCACCCCACGCCGGGGTGCCCCTGCCGGGGCATCCAAGGGCTCACCAGGATGAGCAGCGGAGGTGTCCCGGGTGTTCCGCGAGCCGGTGTGGTGTGGGTCCCGGGGCTGGGACTGGACCGTCGGTCCTCGGCGCGGGTGCGCGGCCGCATCGGCGGGGCCGTCGTGCACCTGCCCGGCCTGGGCCGGCGGGAAACGGTACCGCCTGCACCCGTGCTCACCGCGCAGCTCGCCGAGCAGCTGCCGGCGGGGCGCGTCGTCCTCGTCGGCCACTCGCAGAGCTGCGCCGTCGTCATCGCGGTCGCCGAGCAGGACCCGCGGGTGGCCGGGGTGCTGCTGCTGGGCCCGACGCCCGACCCGCGGACGCGGCGGCTGCGGGTGCTCGCCGCCCGGTGGGTGGGCACCGCCGTCCACGAGCCCTGGTGGCAGGTGCCGCTGCTGCTCCTCCAGTGGCTGACCACCGGGCCGGTCCGGATGACCGCCGTGTGGCGGGCGACGTCGGGGGAGCGGCTCGACGATCGGCTGCGCCGGGTGCCGGTGCCCGTCGTCGTCCTGCGGGGGGACGCCGACGCGCTGTGCCCGCACGACTGGGCGGAGCTGCTGGCCGGGGCCGCACCGCACGGCCGGCTGGTGGAGCTGCCGGGGGCGGCGCACATGACCCCGCACACCCACCCGGACGAGGTCGCCGGGGTGCTGGCCGACCTCGTCCGGGAGGTCTCCCGCTAGGCAGCGACGGCGTCGCGCGCCCGGGCGCTCACGGCACCGGCGGTCGCGGCGGCCCGCGCCAGGGCCCGGTTCTCCGCCGCCGCCAGCCGCGCGCCCTTCCGGCCGGCCTTCCGGCTGCCCTTGTGCGCTGCCTTGCCGGTGGCGCGGCGGGCGGTGCGCCGGGTGGCTGCCCGCTCGGACCGGCCGGTGAACGCCTGGGTCAGCAGGCCGAGGCCGATGCCGAGCATCCACACGTCCTTGGCGATCGTCAGCCCGTCCTGCGTGGGGGCGACGCTGCGGCCGGGCTTGGTCATGCCGGGGGTGCGCAGGTACAGCCCGACCAGGCCACCGGAGAAGCCGGTCAGCGCGGCACCCGCGACGGCGGTCGGGACGAACGGGGTGAGCAGCGCGGCCCCGAGGACGATCTCGGTGGTGGACAGCGCCTTGGCGAACGTGGCGGGCTGCACGTTCTTGAGGAAGGGGTAGGCGCCGGCGGCGAAGCCCTGCAGCCCGGCCGCGGTGCCGCCGTCGACGCTGCGCTTGCCCAGGCCGGAGTTGAGGATGAACGCCCCGGTCGCGATGCGGGGTGCGATCTCGGCGGGGGTGATGGGCAGGCGCATGGGGACCTCACTGGCGACGGGGATGCTGCAGTGCTCAACATCATCGTCGCCGTCCGCGAGCCGCACCGCGACCGGGACCGGGGTGGGGGACGAGCACGGGCCGGTGGTGGTCGTCCGCGGGGACGACCACCACCCGGCCCGGGGGGCTCAGCTCGGGGTCAGCGACCCGAACGGCCGCGGCCGCGGCCGGCGCCCGACGGCGCCTGGCCCGCGCGGGCGGCGAGCTCGGCCCGCGTGCGCGCCGGGCCGGCGGACCGGGCCTGGCCGCCTCGGCCGGAGCCGCCGGAGGACGAGCCCGCGGACGCGCCACCCCCGCCGCCACCGCGCCGACGACGACCGCCGCCGCTGCCCTGCGGCTGCGGCTCGGGAGCCGGGGCCGGCTCGACGTAGGGCGCAGCCGGCCCGGTCAGCGCCGTGATCTCCCGGGCGCCCGGCTTGATCGCCGTGACCTCCGGGGTGATGCCGGCCTGGCGGGCCAGGGTGCGGACCTCACCCGCCTGGTCGGGGGTGGCGATGGTGACCACCGTGCCGCCGGCGCCGGCGCGGGCGGTGCGGCCCGAGCGGTGCAGGTAGGCCTTGTGCTCGGCCGGGGGGTCGACGTGCACGACGATCGAGACGTCGTCGACGTGGATGCCGCGGGCGGCGATGTCCGTGGCGCACAGCACCCGGATCTCCCCGGTGCTGAACGCCTCGAGGTTCCGCTCGCGGGCGTTCTGGCTCAGGTTGCCCTGCAGGTCGACGGCCGGCACCCCGGCGGCGGTGAGCTGCTTGGCCAGCTTCTTCGCCTGGTGCTTGGTGCGGGTGAACAGCACGCTGCGGCCCTCGCCGGAGGCGAGCTCCTTCACGATCTGGTTCTTGTCCAGCGGATCGACCCGGAAGACGTGGTGGGTCATGGTCGAGACGGGGGCGACCGCCGGGTCGACCGAGTGGGTGGTCGGGTTGGTCAGGTAGCGCTTGACCAGCACGTCGACGCCGTTGTCCAGGGTGGCGGAGAACAGCAGCCGCTGGCCGACCTTCGGCGTCCGGTCCAGCAGGCGCTTGACGCCGGGCAGGAAGCCCAGGTCGGCCATGTGGTCGGCCTCGTCGAGGATGGTGACCTCGACCGCGCCGAGGTCGGCGTGGCCCTGACCGATCAGGTCCTCCAGCCGGCCGGGGCAGGCGATGAGCACGTCGATGCCCCCGGCCAGCGCCTGCACCTGGGGGTTCTGGCCGACGCCGCCGAAGACCACGGTGGTCTTCAGGCCCAGCGCGCGGGCCAGCGGATCGACGGTCGCGTTGACCTGGTTGGCGAGCTCCCGGGTCGGCACCAGGATCAGCGCGCGCGGACGCTTGGGCTGGCGCTTGCTGGTCGAGGCGGCGAGCCGCGCGACCAGCGGGAGGGAGAAGGCCAGTGTCTTGCCCGAGCCGGTGCGGCCGCGGCCGAGCACGTCCCGGCCGGCCAGCGAGTCGGGCAGCGTGGCGACCTGGATCGGGAACGGTGAGGTCAGCCCGCTGGCGGTGAGCACCTCGACCAGCGGCGCGGGGACGCCGAGGTCGGCCCAGGAGGCATCGGTGGGGAGCACGGTGGCGTCGGCCCCGACCGGGAGGACGGGGGCGACGGGCGCCGGGGCGACCGGGGCCGACTGCTGCTCGGCCGGGCGGGGACCGGCGCCGCGGCCGCGGCCACCGCGGCGGCGGCGGTTGCCGCCGTCGCTCTCCGGGCGGGACGGGGCGGCGGGCGCGGCCGGCGCGGTGGGGGCGCTGCGGAAGGCGGGAGTGGCGGCCGTCCCGGTGGGGGCGGTGCCCGTGGGTGCGGTGGCGGGGCGGGTGGCGCGACGGCGCGGGCGCTCGTCGTGGGCAGGGCTGGAGGTCATCGAGTTCCTCAACACTCAGGTGGCCACCGTTCGTCCACCCGGTGCGGGGCACCACGGGGGAGCCGCGTCGCATCGACGGGACCGGACGTCTGGTCGCCGGCGCGCCTCGGTGGCGCAGCCTCGCGCCGACGTCGAGTCCACTCGCTCTCGGATGAGCGGGGGCGGCGCCGGTGCCCCCCACTCTGCCAGACCCGGCGCCTCCCCGGGTGTGGCCCGGGGAGGCACTGGTCACATCGAGGGGCGTCAGGCCGGCTCGGTGGAGGTCTCGCTGTTCCGGGCGGGGGAGCTCAGCACGGAGATGCCGCCCTTGGACTCGAAGACCGCCAGGTGCACCTCGCTGACGTCGGCGATGCCCTGCTGGCGCAGCGCGCTGTCCAGGTCGGCCCGCAGCAGACCTGCCTGGCGCAGCACCTTCTGGTCGACCTCGCCGTCGCGGACCAGCACCCGGACCTGCGGGTCGATCGCCTGGTGCACCCAGGGGAGGAAGCGCATCCGGCTGACCGCGGTGTGCACCACGGCAAGGGTGAGCAGCGCCACGGCGCCGGTCAGCCATGGCGTCTCCGACGAGGTGGCCGTGCGGCCGACGATGGCGCCGACCGCCACCGCCACCACGAAGTCGTAGGGCGTCATCTGGCCGACGGTGCGGCGCTCGCTGAACCGCAGCACGGCGAGGGCGGTCAGGAAGAGCAGGGCGGCCTTGAGGGCCGCCCAGCCGGCGGACGCGGGTGAGCCGATGAGGACGTCGGAGAAGCTCATGTTCTCCCCATGCCCAGAGTCGTCCCGGTCAGCCCATCGTCTTCTGGCCGTCGATCGACTCGCGGAGGACGTCCGCGTGCCCGGCGTGCTGCGCCGTCTCGGCGATGACGTGCAGGAAGGTGCGCCGCACCGAGCGGACCGCGCCGGGCTCGAACCAGGGCGCCTCCGGCAGCGGCCAGGTGGTGTCCAGGTCGAGCGTGGCCACGAGCCCGTCGGTCCGCCGGGCGATGTCCGCGTAGTCGGCCAGCACGTCCGCCAGCGTCTCGCCCGGGGCGAGCCGCCACTCCGCGGTCCACTCCTCGGCGTCCCCCGCCGCGCTGCCGAAGGCGTCCGGGCCGTGCTCGGCGAACGCCGTCCAGGCGGCCTCGGTGTGCGCGACGTGCTTCACCAGACCGGCCAGGGTCAGCTCGCTCACCGTCGGCCGGCCGGTGGCCTGCTCGTCGGTGAGACCGCGCACGGTGAACCGGAGGAAGCCGCGGTGGACCTGCAGCGTCTGCAGCAGATCGGCGCGCTCGGCGGTGAGGGCCGGGATGCTGGTGGTGGGGGTGCTGGTCATGGCCGGTGCCTTCCGTCGTCGGGGTGCTGGCACGATGCTCGCGACGCAAGCGGTCAGTTCCTGTCACTTGGGTGCGGCAGGCTCCGCGACGTGGCCGTCACCAGCACCCGGACCCTGCGCCTGCTGTCGCTGCTCCAGTCGCGCCGGCACTGGTCCGGGGCCGACCTCGCCGAGCGGCTCGGCGTCTCGGTCCGCACGCTGCGCCGCGACGTCGACCGGCTGCGCGAGATCGGCTACCCGGTCGACGCCTCCCGCGGGGCCGACGGCGGGTACGCGCTCGCCCCCGGCGCGGCCCTGCCGCCGCTGGTGCTGGACGACGACGAGGCGGTGGCCCTCGCCGTCGGGCTGTCCGCGGCGGCGGCCACGACCGTGACCGGGGTGGGGGAGTCCTCGCTGCGTGCCCTGGCCAAGCTGGTGCAGGTCATGCCGGCCCGGCTGCGCCGCCGGGTGGACGCCGTCCGGGCGATGACCGAGGCCGCTGCCTGGGAGGCGCCGGGCACGGCCGACGGCGTGGACCCGCGGTGCTGACCACGGTGGCCCTCGCGTGCCGGGACGCCGAGCGCATCGCGTTCGGCTACACGGCCGCCGACGGGCAGCGCAGCGACCGGACCGCCGAGCCCCTCCGGCTGGTCTCCCTCGGCCGGCGCTGGTACCTGGCCGCCTGGGACCTCGACCGCGCCGACTGGCGGGTGTTCCGGCTGGACCGGTTGACCGCGCCCCGCGGGACCGGCGCGCGGTTCGCCGCACGCCGGCTGCCGGCCGCCGACGCCGCCACCTTCGTGCGCGAGCGGGTCGGCGGGCTGGCCTGGTCGCACCGGGTCGAGGCGCGGGTGCAGGCGCCGGCCGAGGACGTGCGCCGCCGGATCGGCCGCTGGGTGACCGCGGAGGACGACGGCCCGGACGCCTGCCGGGTGCGGATGGACGTCGACGACCTCGGCTGGGCGGCGACGGCGCTGGGCCTGGCCGGGGCGCCGTTCACCGTCGTCTCCCCGCCGGAGCTGCGGGACACGCTGCGCGAGGTGGCCGCCCGCTTCACCGCCGCGGCGGCGGCCACCTGACCGCTTTCGGCGCGGAAAGCGAGGAGATGGGCTCAGTGGCGCCGGCCGGGCGGCCGGAGCTCATGAAGTCCACCGGGAGCGGGGCCCGCTCGCGGGTGACCGCCTTGGCCCGGGTGAACTCCCGCAGCCCGTCCGCGCCGTGGACCCGGCCGAAGCCGCTCTCCCCGACGCCGCCGAAGGGCTGGGCCGGCACCGAGGCGCCGCCGGCGGCGGCGTCGTGGACCGGGAAGACGCCCACCACCGCGCCGGTGGCCGGGGCGAGCGACTCGAACGTCTCCCCGTCGCCGGGTCGGGCGAGCGTTCCGGCCGGCGCGCCCGGCGTGCGGGCCGACTCCTCGTCGAGTGGCATGGGCCACACACTAGTGACCGGGCGCCCCGGGCGGCCGGGCGCGCCGGGCCACTGGATCCGACCGCACCGGAGCCCTCCTGTTACTGGGCACGAGCGTTGACGTCCGCCACGAAAGTGAATAACGTCCGAACCGGCGCGAGGGGGCTCGACGCGCACCTCCCGCCGTTGGCCGACCGCAACGAGAGGACTCCCATGCAGCTGCACGGCAAGGTCGCCGTCGTCACCGGAGCGGGCCGCGGGCTCGGTCAGGCCTACGCCCGGGCGCTCGCCGCCGCGGGGGCCGCGGTGGTGGTCAACGACCTCGACGCCGAGCTCGCCGAGCAGACCGCCGAGGCCATCCGCGCCGCCGGTGGCCGGGCGGTCGCCGAGCACTCGGCCATCGGCTCGACCGAGGCCGCCGACGCGATCGTGGCGACCGCGGTCCGCGAGTTCGGCCGGCTCGACGTGATGGTCACCAACGCCGGCGTGCTGCGCGACCGCTCGCTGCTGAAGATGGAGGACGCCGACTTCGACGTCGTCGTCGAGACCCACCTGCGCGGCACCTTCACCTGCGGCCGCGCCGCGGCGCGGCAGTTCAAGGAGCAGGGTGGCAACGGCCGGCTCATCCTCATCGGCTCCCCGGCCGGGCAGCGCGCCAGCTTCGGCCAGACCGGCTACACCGCCTCCAAGGCCGGCATCGTGGGCCTGGTGCGCACCTGGGCCGCCGAGCTCGAGCGCAGCGGCTCGACCGTCAACGCCGTCATCCCGGTCGCGCTGACCCGGATGGTCGCGACCATCCCGGGCATGGCCGAGCTGGTCGAGAAGGCGGACAAGGGCGAGCCGATCCCCGCCGACGTCCGCGCCTCCGGTCTCGGCACCGCCGACGACGTCGCCCCGCTGGTGGTCTTCCTCGCCTCCGACGAGGCCGCCGGCGTCACCGGCCAGGCCATCGGCGTCGGCGGTGACCGGATCGCGATCTGGTCCCACCCCACGGAGGTCGCCGTCGAGAGCCGCCCGGGTGGCTGGAGCGCCGACGCGATCGCCGAGGCGTTCCCGACCGCCTTCCAGCCGCACCTGCAGCCGTTCAAGCCCGACACCGTCCCTGGCGCGCCGGAAGGGAAGTGACCGCATGACCGGCAACGTCGCCGGCAGCACGCCCGCTCTGGACGTCGATGCGCTGGTCGCCATCGACGTGCACACCCACGTGCACCGCTCCGCCCGCGGCGCGGCGCACACCGCGGAGGGGGAGGAGGGCATCGAGGCGCTGGGCGAGTACTTCGGCCACGGCGGCATGCGCACCTACACGGTGCCCGAGCTCGCGGCCGAGTACCGCGAGCGCTCGATGGCCGCCGTCGTCTTCGGGGTCGACGACTGGTCCCGGACCGGGGACGACCCGGTGCCGGCCAACGAGGAGGTCGCCGAGCTCGCCGCCGAGCACGCCGACGTCCTCATCCCGTTCGCCAGCATCGACCCCGCCCGGGGCGCCGCCGGGGTGCGCCAGGCGCGCCGGCTCATCGAGCAGCACGGCGTGCGCGGCTTCAAGTTCCACCCCCAGGCGCAGGGGTTCTTCCCGAACGACCGCATGGCCTACCCGCTGTACGAGGTGATCGCCGAGGCAGGTCTGGTGGCCCTGTTCCACACCGGGCAGACCGGGGTGGGCGCCGGCACCCGGGGCGGCGGCGGGATCCGGCTCAAGTACGCCAACCCGATGGACGTCGACGACGTCGCGGTCGACTTCCCGGACCTGGACATCATCCTGGCCCACCCCTCGTTCCCCTGGCAGGACGAGGCGCTGGCCGTGGCCACCCACAAGCCGCGGGTGCACATCGACCTCTCCGGCTGGTCGCCGAAGTACTTCCCGCCCCAGCTGGTGCAGTACGCCAACTCGCTGCTGCAGGACAAGGTGCTCTTCGGTTCGGACTTCCCGGTGATCACCCCCGAGCGCTGGATGAAGGACTTCGACGCCCTCTCGATCAAGGAGACGGTGCGCCCGAAGATCCTCAAGGAGAACGCCGCCCGGCTGTTCGGGCTGCGTCCGGGCTCGGGCGGGGAGCGGTCGTGAACGAGAGCTTCGCGACGATCCTGGAGACCGTCGGTGACGTCCGCCCCGACCGGCTGGCGGTCAGCCACGCCGAGCGCACCCGCACCTGGGCCGAGCTGGAGGAGCGCGCCGCCCGGCTCGCCGGCCACCTCGCCGCGCAGGGCGTCGGCCCCGAGTCGCGGGTGGCGATCGCGCTCTACAACGGCATCGAGTACATCGAGAGCGTCTACGCGGTGCTCAAGCTGCGCGCGGTGCCGCTGAACGTGAACTACCGCTACCGGCGCGAGGAGATCGTCGGACTGCTGGACGACGCGCAGGCCGAGGCGGTGGTTTTCGACGCCGCCCTGACCGAGCGCATGGCCGAGGCCCGACCGGACCTGCCCCGGCTGCGCGCACTGGTCCAGGTGGGCGGCGACGAGGTGCCGGACTGGGCCGCCGACTACGACGCGGCGCTGGCCGCGGCCGAGCCGGCGCCGCGGCAGGAACGCGGCAACGACCACTGGCTGATGTACACCGGCGGCACCACCGGGCGCCCCAAGGGCGTCCTCTCCCGCCACTCGGGGCTGTACAACACCGTCTGCGCCAACGGGTTCCTGCTGCTGGGCGAGCCGTTCCCGCAGAGCCTCGACGAGCTGCGGGCCACCCTCGAGCGGCTCGGGCTCGACCGCGACGCGATGGTCTGCCTGCCCGCACCGCCGCTGATGCACGCCACCGGCATGTACACCACCTTCGGTGCCCTGCTCGCCGGTGGCCGGGTGGTCTACCTGGCTTCGCGGTCCTACGACCCCGACGAGCTGGCCGCCACCGTCGAGCGCGAGCGAGTGGACACCGTCTCCATCGTCGGCGACGTGTTCGCCCGGCCGCTGGCCGAGGCGCTCGACCGGGCCGAGGCCGAGGGCCGCCCCTACGACCTGTCCAGCCTGCGCCGGATCATCAGCGTCGGCGTGACCTGGAGCGCCGACGTCAAGGAGCGGCTCCTGCACCACGCCGACCTCGTGTGCCGCGACCTGGTCGCCTCCTCCGAGGGCGGCCCGTACGCGGTCATCGAGACCCGGCGCGGCGAGCCGACCGAGACCGCGCGCTTCCGGCTGGTCCCCGGCGCGCGGATCATCGACGAGCAGGGGCGCGACGTCGAACCCGGCTCCGGCCAGGTCGGCCTGCTGGCCGCGCCCGTCGACGAGCACATCCGCTACCAGGGCGACGACGCCGCGACCGCGGCCACCTTCCGCGAGATCGGCGGGAAGCGCTGGGTCGTCCCCGGTGACATGGCCAGCCTGGACGCCGACGGCACCGTGGTCTTCCACGGCCGCGGCAGCCGGGTGATCAACACCGGCGGGGAGAAGGTGTTCGCCGAGGAGGTCGAGCAGCTGCTGCTCACCCACCCGGCGGTCCGCGACGCGATGGTCGTGGGCGCACCCGACGAGCGCTGGGGCTCCCGGATCGTCGCCGTCGTCGCCCTGCACCCCGGCGCGGAGCTCACCGAGGCCGAGGCCCGCGCCTACGTCGGCGAGCGGCTGGCCGACCACAAGCGCCCGCGCGAGCTCGTCGTCGTCGACGAGTTGCGGCGCAGCCCGTCGGGCAAGGCAGACCTGCGGTGGGCCAGCTCCGTCGCCACCGGCACGGACACGCCCACCCCCTGATCCACCCCCGACCCGAGGAGAGACCCATGAGCAACCCCATCACCGTCGACGGCATCGAGGGCGTCAAGAGCCTGGCCGGCAAGGACCTGGGCACCAGCGACTGGGTGGAGATCACCCAGGAGATGGTCAACACCTTCGCCGACGCCACCGGCGACCACCAGTGGATCCACGTCGACCCGGAGCGGGCGAAGAAGGAGAGCCCCTTCGGCGGGCCCATCGCGCACGGCTACCTGACCCTGTCGCTCACCCCGCAGTTCCTGCCGCAGCTGATGAACATCACCGGCTTCTCGATGGGCGTCAACTACGGCACCGAGAAGGTCCGCTTCCCCTCCCCGGTGCCGGTGGGCAGCAAGCTCCGCGCCCGCGCCCACGTCGACCAGGTCACCGACGTCCCCGGCGGCGTGCAGATGCAGACCACGCTGACCTTCGAGGTCGAGGGCGGCACCAAGCCGGCCTGCGTCGCGACGATCGTCGTCCGGCAGTACGTGTGATCGTCGGGCCGCGCCGGCCACCGGCGCGGCCCCGACCCCCGTTCCCCACCGCCCCTGAGGCTCGCCCCGTCTGGGGGTGTCCGCAGACCGCCGGTGAACCGGACGCCGGCGACGTGTCGGGCTGGCCGCGCCCTGCGGTTGCCCGCCGAGCTGTCCCGGCCGGGACCGCCGGCGTCAGTGCAGCAGGCCGCCGCCGTCGCACACGATGGTCTGCCCGGTGATCATCCGGGCGTCGGGGCCGGCGAGGAACGAGACGAGGCCGGCGAGGTCGTCGGGCTGCACCCGACGGCGGATCGCCTGCTGAGCCATGGTCCGGTCGAAGTCGTCCTCGGAGTTGTACTGCTCGGTGCCCGGGGTGGCGACCTGCCCGGGCATCACGGCGTTGACGGTGACGCCGTGCTCGCCGAGCTCGCGGGCCAGCACCCGGGTCATCCCGAGCACGGCGCCCTTGCTGGCGACGTAGGCCAGCTGCCCGGGGCCGCCGGTGAAGAACGTGCGCGAGGCGACGTTGACCACGCACCCACGCTCGCCGGCCACCAGCCACGGGTGGGCCGCCTGGGTGGCCAGCGCGTAGCCGACCGCGTTCACGGTCAGGAAGCGCAGCAGCTCCTCCTTGGAGCTCTCGGTGTAGGGACGTCGCGGGGAGATCAGACCGGCGTTGTTGACCAGGACGTCGATGCCGCCGTGCTGCCCGGCAATCGCGGTCATCGCCGCCTCGAGCTGGTCGGGCTCGGTGACGTCGCACTCGGTCCAGGCGGCGGCCAGCTCCGGGTCGTCCGGCGCGACCACGTCGAGCACCGCCACCGCATGCCCGTCGGCGCGCAGCCGGGTCGCGATCGCCGCACCCAGCCCGCGGGCGCCGCCGGTCACCACCGCCGTCGTCGTCGCTGTTCTCATCCCTCGGACGTTACCGGGGGCGGCGTGCTGGTGAACGTGGCCAGCCCGGTCAGCGGAAGGCCGGATTGGGCAGTTGACCTGGGGATTCACCTTGCGGAGCGGCGCGAATCCCGATGCGATTCGTACGCATGCTCGAACACGTCGGGAGGTGGCGGTGAGCAAGTTGCAGTCCGCTCTCGACGCGCTCGCAGCCGACGACCTGCACGCGTTCGGTGACGGTGAGCTGCTCGACCGGGTCGGCGAGCTGGTGCGGCTGCAGAACCGGGCGGCGGCGGAGCTGGCTCGCACGGTGCGGGCCTGCGAGCTCGCGCAGGCCGCGGAGCGTGACGGCCTGGCGTCGATGCGGTCGTGGCTGATCGGGCACCAGCGACTGTCCGCCGGCGAGGCCGGTCGGGCGGTGCGGGCCGGGCGGGCGCTGGAGCACTTCCCGGCGATGGCCGAGGGGTTCGCGGACGGGTCGATCACCGGCGCGCAGGTCGACGTCGTGGCGAGCGCGGTGGGGGAGCAGGAGCGCGCGCAGGCCGCGGAGCAGGGGACCGACCTGGCCGCGTTCGACTCCGCGTGGGCGGACGTTGCGCGGGAGGCGCCGCATGCCTCGCTCGGTGTGGCGGTGCGCGCGTTCGAAGAGGCCCTCGACCCGGACGGGCCGGAGCCTGACCCGACCGAGGGCCGGCGGCTGACGATCGCCGAGCACGCTGATGGCAGCGTCACCGGCCGGTTCGACCTGGATGCGGTGGGTGGGGAGAAGCTGCAGGCAGCGGTCGAGTCGATCGTGCAGGCCAACCGCCCCAAGGGCGACACCCGCACCCGCGCGCAGCAGAACGCCGATGCGCTGGTGCAGCTGTGCGACAACCAGCTCGCCGCGGGTCAGCTGCCGACGCTGCGGACAGTGAAGCCGCACGTGGTGCTGGGCGTCGACCTGGAGGACGTGGTCGACCCCGCCACCGGTCCCGGCGCCGCCACGACCGGCTTCGGGGCGGTGATCTCTGCGGCCCGGGCCCGGTGGATCGCCTGCGACGCCAGCGTCTCCCGGATCGTGATGGGCCCCGACGGCACCCCGCTGGACCTCGGGCGCGACCACCGGGTGGTCACCCCCAGTCTGCGTAAGGCAGTGGAGCGCCGCGACAAGAGCTGCGTCTTCGCCGGCTGCGGCGCCCCGACCTGGTGGTGCGACGTCCACCACTCGGCCATCCCCAGGGGCCCGCGGCGAGCGTGCGAGTCGTGGGGAGGGGCGGTCCTTTCGCACACCAAGGTCCACCACGGGTTCCGGATCGAACGAGATCCCGACGACCGATGGCGCACCTGGCGCCCCGACGGCACCGAAATCCTCATCGGGCCGCTCCTCGAGTAGCGGAGGACTTGCGCCCGAACTCCGGTCACCGGGGCGTTCACCCTGTTCCCGGGCATGCTCGTCTGACGGGCGCGTAGGGCAGCTCCGTCGGCGTCCGCCCGGCGACGTGTCCCTGAGTGGGATGCTCGCCGGGTGCCCGAGCCTGCTGAGCTGCGGCGGCGGGTCCTCGCTGCCTGGACCGACTCCCCAGCCCGGTTTCGGGAGGACGCCAACGCCGAGGAGGACCTGGTCCGCGGCGGCTACCGGGACCGGCTGCTGGTCGAGCTCGCGCAGAACGCCGCCGACGCCGCCCCCCGAGCCGGCGTTCCCGGCCGCCTGCGACTGACCCTCGCCGACGACGTGCTCACCGCCGCGAACACCGGTACTCCGCTGGACGACGCCGGCGTCCAGGCGCTGGCCAGCCTGCGCGCCTCCGCCAAGCGGGACGGCTCGGGCGTCGGCCGGTTCGGTGTCGGCTTCGCCGCGGTGCTCGCGGTCAGCGACGAGCCCGCCGTGCTCTCCACCGACCGGTCGGTGCGGTTCAGCGCCGCCGCCACCCGGGACACGGTCGCCGCCGTCCCGGAGCTCGCCGCCGAGCTGGACCGCCGCGGCGGCGCCGTCCCGATCCTGCGGCTGCCGTTCGACGCATCCGGCGAGGTGCCCGACGGCTTCGCCACCGCCGTCGTCCTCCCGCTGCGCCCAGGCGCAGCCGACACCGTCCGCGCCGCGCTGCGCGACCTCGACGCCAGCCTGCTGCTCAGCCTGCCCGCCCTCGCCGAGGTCGAGGTGGTCGTCGACGGCGACGTCCGCACGCTCCGTTCGCTTTCGGCGCCGAAAGCGAGGGTGGTGCTCGCGGACGGCGAGGCGCGCACCACCTGGGCGGTGGTCTCGCGCACCGGCGAGCTGCCCGCCGAGCTCTTCACCGACCGCCCGGTGGAGGAGCGCGACCGCCGCGGCTACACCGTCACCTGCGCCGTGCCGCTGGACGACGACGGCGCCCCCGCCCCGCTGGCCGGCCCCCAGGTGCTGCACGCGCCTACCCCCAGCGACGAGCCGCTGTCGCTGCCCGCCCGGTTGATCGCGCCGTTCCCGCTCGACCCCGACCGCCGGCACGTCGCCCCCGGTCCGCTCACCGACGCACTCGTCACCGTGCTCGCCGACGCCTACGCCGACCTGATCACCGAGCTCCCCGGCGACCCGGTGCTGCTGCGGCTGGTGCCGAGGGCATCGCTGGCCGCCACCGAGCTGGATGCCGCCCTCTGCCGGGCGGTCCTCGACCGGCTGACCCGCACCGCCTGGCTGCCGGCCGCCGACCCCGAGGAGCCGCCGCTGCGGCCGGACCGGGCCGTCGCCCTCGACGACCCGACGCCCGAGCGGGTCGCGGCGCTGGCCGGCGTGCTGCCCGGCCTGCTGCCGGCCGGCTGGTCCCGGCGGGTCGACGGTCCGGTCCTTGCCGCGCTGGGCGTGCGCCGCGCCGGCCTGGCCGAGGTGGTCGAGGCGGTGCGCGGCGTCCAGCGGCCGGGGGAGTGGTGGGCTGCGCTGTACACCGCGCTGCCCGACGCCGACCGGGAGGAGCTCGCCGCGCTGCCGGTGCCGCTCGCCGACGGCCGCACCGCGCAGTCAGCGGCCGGGGTGCTGCTGCCGGGTCCCGAGCTGCCGACCGCACGCCTCACCCCGCTGGGGCTGCGGATCGCCGATCCGAGCGCCGTCGCCGGGCGGGCCGCGCAGGTGCTGGAACGCCTCGGTGCGCGGCCGGCCACCGCGGCCGCGGTGCTCGCCGACCCGGCGGTCGCCGCGGCGGTGCAGAGCTCGCTGGACCGCGCCGACGACGGCGAGGACGTCGCGCCGCTGGCCGACGCCGTGCTCTCCCTGGTCGTCGCCGCCGGCCCGGAGGAGCACCCGGAGCTGGCCGAGCTTGCGCTGCCCGACGATGACGGCGGCTGGGCGCCGGCCGGGGAGTTGGTGCTTCCCGGCTCGCCGCTGGCCGGCGTCCTCGAACGCGGTGCGCTGGGCACCCTGGACCGGGGGTTCGCCCGCCGGCACGACCGGGCGGCACTGGTCGCCGTCGGGGTGCTCGACGGGTTCGCCACCGTCCGCGCCGAGCACCCCGACGACCTCGACGTCGACCGCGCCGAGGAGTGGGCCGACGCGGTGCTCGACCGGCTGCCCGCCGACTCCCCGCCGCCGGACTGGCCGACGCTGACCGCCGTCCGGGACCTCGAGCTGGTCCGCGACTGGCCCCGCGCGCTGCCGCTGCTGACCGCGGTCCCGGCCGAGGCGCACGCCGACGTCCAGCTCGGCGGCGTCGTCGTCCCCGGCTACCTGCGCTGGTGGCTGCGGACGTCGCCGGTGCTCGACGGCCAGCGGCCCGACCGGCTGCGGCATCCGGCGGCCGTCGAGTTACAGGGACTGTACGAACCGGTCCGGGAGCTCCCCGCCGAAGTGCTGGCGCTCCTCGCCCCACCCCGCACCGTGGCCGACCTGCTGGCCGACGTCGACGACGCGCTGGACCTGCTCGAGCGGCTCGGCGACCCTCGGCGCACCGTCGTCCCCGCCCTGCTGCGGACGGTGTACGCACAGCTCGCGGCGGCGCTGGACGGCGTGGACGTCGACCCGCCGGAGCGGGTGCGGGTGGGTCCGCAGCAGGTCAGCGAGGAGGCCGTCGTGCTCGACGCGCCGTGGTTACAGCCACTGGTCGATCGTGCGCTCGTGCCGGCCGGGGGAGCGCCGGAGGCGGTGGCCGACCTGCTCGACCTCCCGCTGGCCTCGGAGATCGCCGGGCGGGGACGGGTGACCAGCCGGCCGGTGCGGACGCTGCCCTGGGCCGAGGTGCCCGGCGCCGGGCTGGCCGCCGCCCGGCTCGGCGTGGCCGAGCTGACCGGGCAGGTGGCGGTGCACGCGGAGGTCGCCGTCACCGGCGGGCGCACGGTGCCCTGGTGGCCGGGCGAGCCGGACGCGGTCGACGGCACCCCCGCGGCGCTCGGCCGGGCGCTGGCCTGGCGCGCCGGCGCGTGGCCGCTGCGGGCCGCGCTCACCGAGGCGTTCGCGCACCCGGGGCGGGCCGCCGAGCTGGCGGCCGAGGACGCCCTCGGCTGACAACTGCGCCCGCCCCCTCTGCCTGTTGATCATCGGCATCCGGTCGCGCCGACCGGCGTGTCGGGCAGCCAGTTGCCGATGATCAACAGGGAGGCGGCGCCCAGACGGCCCCCGGCCGGCCGCTAGAACCAGCGCGGTGCGGCCTGGGCGCCGGGCGCGTGCCCGTGCCGGCTGTCCGCCCGGCCGGACGACGCGGGCGGCCGTCCGCCGCCGCGCGGCGCCCGCTCGTGCGCCAGCCAGGCCGCGTGCAGGGACAGCCAGTGCGCCGCGGTCAGCGCCGAGGCCCGCGCGGTCGGGGACAGCCCCTCGGCGTGCAGCCAGCGGACGCCGGCGGTGCCGGGCAGCTGGCTGCGCAGGGCCGCGCCCAGGGCGGGCTGCCGGCCGTTGCCGGGGGAGGCGAGAACGGCGTGCACCAGGCGGTCGAAGCCGGCGTGCGCGTCCTCGGGCAGCTGGGCGCGCGCCTCGGCGGCGGCGCCTGCGGGGGCAGGGGTGGGTCGTGACATGGAGGCCTCCGGGAGGGAGCAGAGGGCAGCCCGCGACGTCCGGCGGGCAGGCCGGGGAACGGGGGAGCGCGGTGCGGCCGGTCGGTAGGGACCGGCGGCCGGCGGGGCTGCACGGCAGCGCCCGCGGGCGGATCAGCTCAGGCGGAGGTCCGCAGCCGCAGGAAGGAGGTGCCCATGCCGAGGACCGTAGGGGTCGCGTGCCCGTGCGTCGAACGACTTTCCGACGGGCGGTCCGGGGTCAGCGCTCGGCGCGCTGCCGGGCCTTCTCGGCCTGCCGCGCCTTGTGCGCCTCGTAGCGCTGCCGGTCCCGTTCGCGCGCGGGTGCGTTCGCCTCCCACTTGGCCTTGCGGCGCTCGGCGCGGACCTGCTCGCGGGCCTCGAAGTCGGGGTGCTGGTTCCAGGTGCTGGCCAGCTGGACCATCACCACCCCGATGGCGCCGAAGATGAGCACCACGGCACCGAGGAGCGGGTCGGTGAGGAACGCCAGCACGGTGAGCACCAGCCACACGGCCCCGGCGACGACGGTGCGCTTCGACATGCCGCCAGTATCCCCCGCTGCGGGGGCCGCGTGGGCGGGCGCCGGGGGGCACGGGCATGCTGAGGGCATGCCCGACCTCTCCGGCCCGCCGTTCCGCGCCGACCACGTCGGCAGCCTGCTCCGCCCGCCGTCGCTGCTCGAGGCCCGCGCCCGGCACGCCGCCGGGGAGATCGACGCCGCCGAGCTGCGCGGCATCGAGGACGCCGCCATCGCCGACGCCGTCCGGTTGCAGGCCGACGTGGGCCTGGCCACCGCCACCGACGGCGAGTTCCGCCGCACGACGTGGCACATGGACTTCATCTACGCGATCGACGGCATCAGCAAGGTCGAGGGCTCCGGGGCCAAGGTCCACTTCCGCAACGCCGACGGGAGCATCGACTGGGCGCCCGCCGGGCTGCGGGTCGACGGGCCGCTGCGGATCGACGAGCCGATCTTCGGCGCCGACCTCGCGTTCCTGCAGTCGCAGGTGCAGCCCGGCCAGACGGCGAAGCTGACCATCCCGTCGCCGTCGATGGTCCACTACCGGGGCGGGGCGGCGGCGATCGACCCGGCCGTCTACCCCGACGAGGACGCCTTCTGGGACGCGTTGTCGGCCGCCTACCGCCAGCAGGTGCAGGGCGTCGCCGCGCAGGGCTGCACCTACCTGCAGCTCGACGACACCAGCCTCGCCTACCTCAACGACCCGGCGCAGCGGGCGCAGTTGGCCGACCAGGGGCGGGACGCCGAGCACCAGCACGAGCGCTACATCCGGCAGATGAACTCCGCCCTGGCCGACCGGCCCGCGGGCCTGACGGTCACCACCCACCTGTGCCGGGGCAACTTCCGCTCCTCCTGGGCGGCCGAGGGCGGCTACGACTTCGTCGCCGAGGCGCTGTTCGGCGGGCTGGACGTCGACGGCTTCTTCCTGGAGTACGACGACGACCGCTCCGGTGGGTTCGAGCCGCTGCGGTTCGTGCCGCCCGGCAAGCGCGTCGTCCTCGGGCTGGTCACCAGCAAGCGACCGGAGCTGGAGCGCAAGGACGACCTCAAGCGGCGCATCGACGAGGCCGCCCGCTTCGTGCCGCTGGAGCAGCTGGCGCTCTCGCCGCAGTGCGGGTTCTCCTCCACCGTGGAGGGGAACGCGCTCACCCGGGACGACCAGATCGCCAAGCTGGCGCTGGTGGTGGAGACCGCCCAGGAGGTCTGGGGCTGAGCCGTCGGGGACGGCCGGGCGCCTGGACGCCCCGGCGTGGCGAGTTCCGCCACGCCGGAGACCTCTTGTGCGCGGCCGATCGGCTCCCTAGCGTCAGGGCCACGCGGTTCAACCACCAGCCGTGACCGGGCCCCACTGGGGTCCGGCCGCAAGGCCGGCAGCGTCGCCGGCCGTGCTCGGGCCCCGCCGGAGGCGATCATGACCGCACTGCCCGTCGACATCGACCCGACCCGGATCGACGTCACCGTGAACCTCGCCGCCCTCCCCACCGCCGCCGGGTGCACCGTCACCGTGAGCGGTGAGGTGGACTCCACGACCGCTCCCGGTCTGCGCGGCGCCATCCTCGAGGTGCTCGCCCGACCGGGCCTGGACGTCGTCGAGCTCGACCTGTCGGGGGTCACCTTCCTCGACTCCGCCGGGCTGTCCGTGCTGGCGACCGCGCACCGCACCGCGCTGGCCGCCGGGCGCACCCTGCGGATGCGCTGCGGCACCGCCCGCGCCGTCGTCCGGCCGCTGCAGATTACCGGCCTCTGGGACGTCTTCGACGTCGTCGACGCGCGCTGACGCGACGTTCCACGCTCCTCGTGCGCTTCCCTCGCGCCGCACCGCGGGGGAAGCGCACGACGAGCGTGGAACGGCTGCCTGCGTGAGCGACCTGCGTCAGGTGGAGGGGTCGCGGTCGGGGTAGCGGGCCCGGGCCAGCGCGTACACCCCGAACGCGGCGAACCCCACGGCGACGGCGGTGAGCAGCCACTGCCCGGTCGGCACCGCGCCGATGGCGTGCATGGCGCCGTCCAGCCCGGTCGCCGTCGCCACGTCCCGCACCACGGCCGCGTGGACCAGCAGCCCGCCGGACAGGCCGAAGGCGATGCCCTTCGCCACGTAGCCGACCTGCCCGATCCGCTCGATCAGCGGTTCCCACCGGTCGGGGGCGGTGTGCAGGTCGATGTCCCGCATGAAGCCGCCGGTCACCCCGCGGACCAGCACGTACCCGCCGACCGCCGCGACACCGACGCCCACCGCGCCCACCAGCGTCGAGCCACCGGGGATGCGCAGCGCGTCCCCGGTCAGCTCCTGGAACCGCTCGTCGGCCTGGTACCCGGCGCCGGCGGCGAACAGCAGCGCCGTCACCCCCAGGACGGCGTAGACGACCGCCTTCGCCCCGCACTTGGCGCAGACCACGCACACCCGCAGCCGGTGACCGGGCCGCAGCACCCCGGCCCACCAGCGCAGCACCTCCCCGCCCTGCCACACCGCGAGCGCCAGCAACCCGAGCCCGATCACCCACAGCAGCGCGAGCCCACCGGGTGAGCCGGCCACCGCCTGCAGGGCGCCGGTCTGGTCGGCGTCCTGGGTCTGCGGCTGCAGGACCCAGGCGATCCGGGCCGCCAGCCAGCCGATGAGCAGGTGCAGCACGCCGTAGGCGACCAGCCCGACCCGAGCCAGGTGCTCCAGCGCCGGGTGGTCGGTCACCTCACGGGCGCGGGTGACCGCGTCGTGCACCCGCCGAAGGGCGCCGTCCGCCCCCGCGTTCACGTGCGCTGCGGGAAGCGGGCACGGAAGAACGAGAAGACGCCGAACGCCGCGATGCCGACCGCGACCACGGTGAGCAGCAGCCGGCCGAACGGCGCGTCGAGCAGGGTCTGCAGGGCGCCGTCCAGGCCGCTGGCCTTCTCCGCGTCGAAGGTGAGCGCCGCCCAGCCCAGCAGCCCGCCCACCAGGGCCAGGGCGACCCCCTTGGCCGGGTAGCCGAACTGCCCGAGCCGTTGGATGACCCGCCGCTGGCCGGCCGGGGCCTGCGCGGTGTCGATCTCCTCCAGGAAGCGCTTCGTGAGGCCCTTGTGCACGTGGTGGACGCCGACGCCGATCACGACCAGGGCGGCGACGCCGACGAGCCAGCGTCCGCCGGGCCACCCGAACACGCCGGCCACGGTCTGCTGCTCCTGCCCGGAGCTGGACTGCCCGCCGCCGGTGGCGAACCGGATGGCGGTGACGGCGAGGAATCCGTAGACGACGGCCTTCGCCACCGCCTTCCCGCTGCTGGCGACCGCCTTCTTCCGCCGCTCGCCGGAGCTGCGCAGCCCGTCCCGGCGGCGCAGCAGCTCGGCCAGCTGCCAGACCGCCAGGGCGATCAGCCCGATCGCCAGCACCCACAGCAGGACGCGGCCGAACGGCTGCTGGGCCAGCGTGGCCATCGCGCCGGACTGGTCCGCCGAGCTCCCGCCGCCACCCCAGGCCAGCTGCAGCGCCAGCCAGGCGATGAGCAGGTGGACCACGCCGTAGGCGATCAGCCCGACCCGGGCCAGGTGCTCGAGGGCGTCGCTGCTCCCCGCCTGCCGTGCGGAGGTGCCCGGCCCTGAGGTCGTCCCCACGTGTCACTCCCCGTCGTCCGGACCCTGTGGCGGCGATCAGCGTGGCACAGCCGGGGTGGCGCCGCCCGTGGACGATCACCGGACCGGGTGGGGGACACTGGGCCGGTGACGAACGCCGTGACCGCCGGCCGCCTGCCCGGCACCGCCCCGACCACCCCTGCGCAGGCCCGGCGGACGTGGCCCCGGACGGCCGCTCTCGGCGCCGCGCTGATCGTCCTGGCGGTCCTCGCGCTCACCTGGTCGTGGGGGCCGCAGCTGCTGCTCGGCGCCGCCGGGGTGGTCGCGGTGGTGCGCGGAGCGGCCCTGCTGCGCAGTGCCCGGGCCGGAGAGGTGGCGCGCGCCGGCGCCGTCGGTGGCGCGGTCGCCGTCTGGCTCGGCGTCGTCGCGGTCCTCGTCGCCCTGGTGTCCGCGACGGCCACCGGCTGGGTCCTCGTCGCCGGTGTCGTGCTGGTCCCGACCGGGCTCGCCGTCGCGGCCACCGGCCGGGCGGCCGCGCTCGCGGTGGGTGGCGCGCTGGTGGCCGGTGCGGTCGTCGTCGGCGTCACCGGTGGGGCCGACTCCCTGCTGGCCACCGGACGGGTCGCCGCGGCCGCGCTGGTCGGCGTGCTGGGGTTGGCCGACCTGGTCGCCGCCGCCGGGCTGGTGCGGCTGGCCCGGCGCCCGGAGCCGGCCGCCCCGGCCGGGTGCTCCGGGTGCGCGTGCAGCTCCGGCGGGTGCGGCGCCGCCGCCCTGCGCTGACCCTGCGGCGTCCCCCGGCTCGCGCCGAGTCGTTCCGTCCGCGCAACCTCCCCGTCACCCGACCGGCCTAGCGTCGATCGCGGCGACGACGCCGGTGGTCCCGGCGTCTGCCGGGCACGACGAGGCCGGCTTCCCGGCCGGGGAGGATGCGAGTCCGATGCGCACGATCGAGCGGGCCGTCTGGGTCTGCGAGAACTGCAACCGCTCCAACAGCTCGAGCCGCAAGCGCTGCACCGACTGCGGCACCACCCGGCACTGAGCCGGGGAGGTACCCCGGTCGGTCCGCCGGATCAGCCCCCCAGCAGCTCCGCGACCAGCCCGCGCAGGTGCGCCGCGCCCGCGGCGTCGTCCACCAGCGCCGGGTCGGTGCGCACCGGGTACGGGGTCGCGGGCAGCGGCCCGGCCGGCCGGACGTCGACGTGGGTGACCCGGTGGCCGAGCGCGTGCAGCTGATCGGCCATCCGGTAGTCGCTGCGCGAGTCGCCCACCGTGTGCCACTCCCGGGGCAGCGGACCGTCGGCGGCCAGCAGCGTCAGGGCCCGCCGGGCGCCGAGGTCCTTGCCGACGTCGGCGGACTCGACGTCGGTGGCGATCACCGAGGGGTCGACCCGCCACGGGACGGTGCCGGCGGCGTCCGGGCGCACCTGGTCCCGGTAGCCGACGCCCAGCCCGCGGCCGGCGAGGGCGTCGACGAGCTCGGCGTCGAAGGCCGTCTGGGCCCGGGTGTAGTCCGCGGCAGGCACGTCGGTGCGCGCCTCGACGCTGGCCATCGAGCGCTTGGTGTCGTCGAGGAACATCGTGTCGCGGTACCGGGGGAGCAGCTCGCCCACCACCTCGTGCACGAGCGGGGGCACCGCGAGCGCCT
Source organism: Modestobacter sp. SYSU DS0657 (assembly GCF_054050925.1). Taxonomy (NCBI): domain Bacteria; kingdom Bacillati; phylum Actinomycetota; class Actinomycetes; order Geodermatophilales; family Geodermatophilaceae; genus Modestobacter; species Modestobacter sp. SYSU DS0657. The sequence goes on from NZ_JBJHAG010000009.1 coordinate 54,185, forward strand.
CGTCGACGTGCACCGGGCCCATGCCGTCCGGGCCGATCGAGGTCCACACCGCACCCTTCTCGCAGACCGCGTGCAGCCGCGCGCCGCGCGGCAGCCCACCGGCCAGCAGCGGTGGCACGACCTGCGCGCGCAGGAACGCGTCGGAGCGGCCGGTGTTGAACACCACCGGCACACCGGCGGCCAGCAGGGCGCGGAGGTCCGCCACCAGACCGGGGGCGGCCACCGTGCGGGTGGCCGGGCTGGCGATCGGCCCGTCGACGTCCAGCAGCAGGCCCAGCGGGGGAGCGGTGGTGGTCACCGGGCCATCCTGCTCACCGGACATCCGATGGGTGACGCGGGCCCCGGCTGGTAACCGGGACGGCATGGCAGACCTGGGAACGCTGGCCGGCCGCGCGGTCGCCCGGCCGCTCGTGGCGCTGACCCGGCTGCGGCGGGCCAAGCCGATGCACCCGCACGGCGTCCTGTTCCGGGCCCGCGTCGAGCGCACCGGCCCCACCGCCCCGTGGGGCGTGGACTGGATCGACGCCCCCGGCGAGCAGGAGGCGCTGGTGCGGCTCAGCCGCGGGGCCGGGCTGCCCCGGTCGCTGCCCGACGTGCTCGGCCTGGCGCTGCGCCTGCCGGACGGCGGCTCCGGGGGCCGCCCGGTCGACCTGCTGCTGAGCACCACCGGCCGCGGGCCGCTGACCCGGCTGGTCCCGGTGCTCCGCCGGGACGCCGCCGCCACCTACGGCTCGATCATGGCCTACCGCACGCCGGTCGGGCCGGTGCGGCTCGCCGCCTGGGCGCGCCCGGCGACCCTGCCCAGCGACCGCGTGACGCTGGCGGTCCGGGCGCCCGGCACGGTCTTCACCCTCGCCGCGGCGCTGGACCGGGGGCCGTGGGAGCCGTTCGCCCGGGTCGTGCTGGGCGCGGCTGCCGACCCCCCGGACCCACCGCTGCACTTCGACGCCGTGCTCGACCACCCGCCGGGGCTGGTGCCCGACGGCCTGATCGCCCGGTTCCGGCGGCCGGCCTACGCCGCGGTCCGTGCCGAGCAGCAGCACGGCGACCCGGCGCCGTCCGGCCGGTGACCGGCCACGTCTTCGTCGTCGGGGCCGACCTGACCCGGCTCTCCTGCGACGACGTCCTGGTGCCCACCGACCGCACCGGCCGGGTCGCCACCGGCTGGCTCCCGCTGCTGCCCGCGGAGGCACTGCGCGACCGGGACGCGGAGGGGGCCTGCGTCGCCGGCTGGACCGGTGGCGACCGGGTGCGCGAGGTGCCCGGCTGCGGCGAGCGCCGCGCCTGGCTGGTGGACACCGTCGACACCGTCGACACCGGCCCCCGGGCCGACGACGCCGGGCTGGCCTGGCTGCTCGAGGGGGCGCGGGAGGCGCTGGCCGCGGTCGCGGCCCGGGCGGTCGAGGCACCGGTGCACGGGCGGGCCCGCCGGCTGGTCGGGCTGCCGGCGCTGGGCACCGGCTGGGGTGGCGCGGCCGGCCGGCGCGGGGAGCTGCTGCAGCAGCTGCTCCCCGTGCTGCGGTCGGCCGCCGAGGAGCACGGATTCGACGTCGCGCTGGTGCTGCGGCGGCCCAGTGACCTCGCCGCTGCGCAGCGGGTCCGCCGGGCCGAGGGCGGTGGCTGGCGGCTGCCGGAGGAGCTGCGCGCGGTGGCCGAGGAGCTCGGCGGTCGGGCCCGCGCCGGGGAGCTCGCGGTCTTCCTCGGCGCGGGGGTGAGCGCGGCCGCCGGGCTGCCCACCTGGGAGGCGCTGCTGGACGAGCTCGCCGAGCGGGCCGGGCTGACCGGCGCCGAGCGGGCCGGGCTGTCCCACCTGCCGCCCCAGGACGCCGCCGCGCTCCTCGCCCGCTCGATGGGCCGCGACGAGCTCGGCGGGTACGTGCAGGAGCGCTTCGGGCCCGGGCCGTACTCGCTGGCGCACGCGCTGGTCGCCGGGCTGCCGGTGGGCGAGTACGTCACCACCAACTACGACCCGCTGGTCGAGCTCGCCGCCGCCGACGTCGGCCGGCCGCTGCGGGTGCTGCCCTTCGACGAGGCGACCGCCGGCGACCCGTGGCTGCTCAAGCTGCACGGGGACGCCGCCCACCCCGAGAGCATCGTGCTGACCCGTGAGCAGTACCTGGAGTTCGGTGACCACCGGACGGCGCTGGCCGGGGTGCTGCAGTCGCTGCTGCTCACCCGGCACGTGCTGTTCGTCGGCACCTCGATGCTCGACGACGACCTGATCCGGATCGCCCACCAGGTGCGCAGCGTGCTGCACCGGCCGGGCGGGTCCCCACGGCGGCGCACCGGCACGGTGCTCTCGGTGAAGGCCGACCCGGTCCGCGCCCGGCTGTGGGAGCGCGACGTGGACACCGTGGCGATGGCGGACCGCGACACCCCCACCCCGGAGGCGGCCCGGCGGCTGGAGGTGCTGCTGGACCTGCTCGGCTGCCTGTCCAGCCGGCCCACCGGCTACCTGCTCGACCCGGCCTACCGGGGTCTGCTCGACGCGGAGGAGGAGGAGCTGGCCGGCGCCCTGGGCGGCGTGACCGAGGCGCTGGCCAACGGCACGCGCCGCAGCTGGGCCGGGCACGAGGTCCGCCGGCTGCTGGTCGACCTCGGCTGGGCCGACACCGAGTGACCGGCGGCCCGTTTCCCCCCGCCCCTCCGGTGGGCAAGGCAGCACCATGACCTGGAGGCCGCGACTGGACCAGACGATCCCGATGCTCGCCCAGGGCTACGCCTGGTTGCCCGACCGCCGCCGCGCCGCCGGCCGGGACACCGTGCACAGCCGGCTGATGCTCCGCCGGACGCTCGGGGTCAAGGGGCCCGCGGCCGCGCGGTTCCTCTACGACGAGGACAACGTGCGGCGCAGCGGTGCGCTGCCCGAGCCGGTGGTGAGCACGCTGTTCGGCCACGGCGCCGTGCACACCCTGGACGGCGAGGCGCACCGAGTGCGCAAGGGCATGTTCATCGAGCTGCTCATGGGGCCGGAGCGGATCTGGCCGCTGGTCGGACAGGTCTCCGCCGCCTGGGACGCCGCCGTCGACCGCTGGTCCGGGCAGCCGGAGATCGTGCTGATGGACGAGGCCGCCCGGGTGATCACCCGCGGGGTCTGCGACTGGGCCGCCGTCCCGGTGTCCGACGAGGAGCTGCCCGCACTCACCCGGGACCTGACCGTGGAGGTCGACGGGTTCGCCACCGCCGCTCCGCGGCACTGGCGCGCCCGCCGTGCCCGGCAGCGCCGCGAGGCCTGGCTCGCGGGCATCGTGGAGGAGGTCCGGGACGGCACCCGCTCGGTTCCCTCCGGGTCGGTCGTCGACGTCGTCGCCCGGCACCGCGACGCCGACGGCGAGCTGCTGGAGCCGCGGGTCGCCGCGGTCGAGATCCTCAACGTCGTCCGGCCCACCGTCGCGGTCAGCTGGTTCGTCGGCTTCGCCGCGCACGCGCTGCACACCTGGCCGCAGCACCGGGAGCGGCTGCGCGCCGGCGACCGGTCCTTCGCGGTCGCCTTCGCCCACGAGGTGCGCCGGTTCTACCCGTTCGCCCCGTTCATCGGCGGCCGCAGCCCGCAGGAGGTCGAGTTCGACGGCGAGCAGGTGCCCGCCGGGTCGATGGTGCTGCTGGACCTGTGGGGGCAGGACCACGACCCCGAGCTGTTCCCCGAGCCGTTCGCCTTCCGGCCCGAGCGCTTCCTGGACGGTGACGAGGTGCGCGAGATCGGTCAGTGGGAGCTGGTGCCGCAGGGCGCCGGTGACCCGCGGACCGGGCACCGCTGCCCCGGGGAGGACATCACCGTCGCGCTGCTGTCCGCGCTGGTGCTGAAGCTCGCGCAGCTGGACTACACCGTCCCCGAGCAGGACCTGTCGATCTCGCTGAGCCGCATCCCGGCCCGGCCGGCCAGCGGTGTGGTCCTCACCGACGTCCGTCCAACCTGAGTGTTGCGACACGGGGCTGTCGCGGATGCTGGCAGGTCGGTACGGTCGACGCATGATCGTGAGCGCGCGCAACGACGTTCGCGTGACCGGTCCCGACGACGGGCGGCCGATCGTCTTCCTCCACGGCTACGGGTGCAACCAGGACATGTGGCGGTTCCTGGTACCCGAGTTCGCCACCGACCACCGGGTGGTCACCCTCGACCTGGTCGGCTTCGGCGACTCCGACGCCGACGCGTGGGACCCCGAGCGGCACGGGTCGCTGGCCGGGCACGCGGCCGATGTCGTCGCCGTCTGCCGTGACCTGGGCCTGTCCGACGTCGTCCTGGTCGGGCACTCGGTGAGCGCGATGATCGCCGTGCTGGTCCACCAGCAGGCGCCGGAGCTGGTCGGCGCCCTGGTGCTGGTGGGGCCCAACCCGCGCTACGTCGACGACGGTGACTACACCGGCGGGTTCAGCCGCACCGAGATCGCCGAGCTGCTGGACACCCTGGACGGCAACCACACCGGGTGGTCCACGGCCATGGGGCCGGTGATCATGGGCAATCCGGAGCGACCGGAGCTGGCCGCGGAGCTGACCGCCAGCTTCTGCCGCACCGACCCGGAGGTGGCCCGTCTCTTCGCCCGGGTCACCTTCCTCTCCGACAACCGGGCCGACCTGCCCGGCGTCACCGTGCCCACGCTGGTGCTGCAGTGCAGCGAGGACGTCATCGCCCCTGAGGTGGTGGGCCGCTACGTGCACGCGGCGATCCCCGGCAGCGTGTTCACGCAGCTCGCGGCGACCGGTCACTGCCCGCACCTGAGCGCGCCGGAGGAGACGATCGCGGCGATCCGCTCCTTCTTGACTCCCGCGCCGGCCCACTGAGGCGCCGGTGAGCGCGGACACCGGGTCCCGCACCCACCCCGACCTGGCCCGGTTGCTCGAGCAGGACGTCACCGACCTCTACGAGCACGCCCCCTGCGGGTACCTGTCCACGCTGCCCGACGGCACGGTGGTCAAGGTCAACCAGACCTTCTGCGGGTGGATCGGCCGGCCCGCCGCCGAGGTGCTGGGCGTGCAGTTCGCCGACCTGCTGACCGTGGGTGGCCGGGTGCTCGTCCAGACCAACCTGGTGCCGATGCTGCGCACCCAGGGGGCGGTGCGCGAGGTGGCGCTGGACCTGCTGCGGGCCGACGGCGGCACGGTGCCCTGCCTGGCGCACGCGGTCGAGGTCCGCGACGAGGCAGGCCGTCCGGTGCTCACCCGGCTCACCCTCTTCGAGGCGACGGTGCGGCGCCGGTACGAGGCCGACCGGCTCGCCGCCCAGCGCGCCGCGGAGGAGTCCGAACTGCGTGCCCGGACGCTCCACCAGTTCGTCTCGGAGCTGGCCGCCGCGGTCACCACCGCCGATGCCGCAGACGTGGCCGTCCACCGCGCCCGCCGCGCCGTGCGGGCCACCGGCGCCGGGCTGTGGCTGCTGGACCGCAACGGCCGTCGCCGCAGCGACGACGCCCGCGTCGAGCTGACCGCCTGCGAAGGGCTCGACGAGGAGATGTGCGCAGCGCTGACCGAGACCGCCGACGGCCGGGCGGAGCTGGTGCTGGGGGAGGGCGTGCGCACGGTCCCGGTGGCCGATCCGTTGGCGCAGGCGTGGCCCCGGCTGGCCCGCGCCGCGACGGCTGCCGGGTACACCGAGCTCGTCGTCGTCCCGGTGACCGCCGACGAGACCCCGCTGGGCGCCCTCGTGGTGGCGTTGGGCGAGCGCGCCGAGAACGAGCTGATCAGCCTGCAGGAGCCCACCGGGCACCAACGCCTCGGCGCGGCCGACGTCGACCTGCTGGCCACCGTGGGCCGGCAGGCCGGTCAGGCGCTGGAGCGGGCCCGGCTGCACGAGGAGACGGCGCGGCAGGCCGAGCGGGCGGCGTTCCTGCTCGACGCCGCCCGGTTGCTCGCCCGGGCCACCGGCGTCAGCGAGACCGTCGAGCGGCTGGCGGAGATGGTGGTGCCGCGGCTGGCCGACGTCTGCCTGCTGGACCTGGTCACCGACACCGGCGCCGCCCGGGTGGTCGCCCGGCACGGTGACCCGGACCGCCAGCACCTGGTCGACGCGCTGCGCGCCTGGGCACCCCCGGTGCGGGAGCTGCCGTACCCGGCCCGGACGGCGATGGCGGAGGGCCGGACTCACTGGTTCCCGGTGGTCACCGACGAGTGGCTGGCCGGCGTGGTGCGCCACCCCGATGAGCTGGCCGCCGTGCAGGCGCTGGAGCTGGCCGGGGTGGTCAGCGTGCCGCTGGTGGCCGAGGGGCGGGCGCTGGGTGTGCTGACCGTCTCCGCCGACCGCCGCCGTCGTCCGCTGACCGCCGCCGACGTCGAGCTGGTCGAGCAGCTGGCGTTGCAGGTGGCGCTGATGATGGCCAAGGCGCAGCGCTACGAGCTGGAGGCGCGCACCTCGCACACCCTGCAGGCCACCCTGCTGCCCCCGCCGCCGCCCCAGGTGCCCGGCATGCAGGTGGCGGTGCGGTACCTGGCGGCGACGCACGGCGTGGAGATCGGCGGGGACTTCTACGACGTCGCGCCGCTGCCCGGGGACCACGTGGCGATCGCCGTCGGTGACGTCGTCGGGCACGACATCACCGCCGCGGCCACCATGGGCCAGCTGCGCAGCGTCTACCGGGCGCTGCTGGTGGAGAGCCCCTCGCCCACGGCGGTGATCGACCGGCTGCAGGCCAGCTGGCCGCTGCTGGGGCTGCAGCGGATGGCCACCGCGCTGTTCGCCACCCTCGACCTGCCCACCGGCCTGCTGCACGTCGCCTCGGCCGGGCACCCGCCGCCGTTGCTGGTCACCGACGCGGGCGCGGAGTTCCTGCCGGTGCGGCCCAGCCGGATGCTCGGGGCCCCGGCCTCGGCGCCGGTGGAGTGGAGCGGCGTGCTCCCGCCCGGCGGCACCCTGGTGTTGTTCACCGACGGGCTGGTGGAGAGCCGCAGCACCGACATCGACGCCGGGCTCGAGCGGCTGCGCGTGGCGGCCGGCCGGGTGCCGACCGCCGACCCCGACGAGCTCTGCGACCGGCTGCTCACCGACCTGGCCGGCACCCACCGGGCCGACGACATCGCGCTGCTCGCCCTCACCCGGAACCGCTGACCCCCCTTCCCCGCGCGGGACCGGGACCTTCGGCCCGTGACCGCCGGCCCCGCGCGGGGGAGGGTGGGGGCGTGGCGCACGGAGAGGGGACGGCGATGCTGGACGCGGACCGGTGGACGCAGGTGGTCGAGCGGGCGGTGCGGGCGCCGTCGATCCACAACACCCAGCCCTGGTCGTTCCGCGCGGACGGCGACCGGCTGGAGGTGCGGCACGACCCGTCCCGGGCGCTCCCGGCGGTCGACCCGACCGGGCGCCAGCAGGTGCTGAGCGTGGGCGTCGCCGTCGAGTTCGCCGTCGTCGCGCTGGCCGCCCTGGGTGCTGCCGCCGAGGTCGAGGTGCTGCCCGACCCGGCCGACCCCGAGCTGGTCGCCGTCGTCCGGGTCACCGGCGAGCACGAGCCCAGCGCCGCCGACCAGCGCGCCGCGGAGGCGATCGGGCAGCGGCACACCGACCGGGCCCGGTTCCTCGATCAGCCGCTCCCGGCCGGCCTGGTCGAACGTCTCGAGCGCACCCTCGGGCGGGACGGCGTGTGGCTGAAGCTGATCGACCACAGCGAGGAGGAGACCGCGGTCGCCACCCTGCTGGGCGAGGCCGAGGAGTCCGAGCAGCGCGACCCGGCGTACCTGGCGGAGCTGCGGGCCTGGACCCGCACCGACCCCGCGTCGCCGGACGGGGTGCCGGCCGCCGCCGTCCCGGACGGCGAGCAGCGGACGGCGAACATGCCGGTGCGCGACTTCGGCACTGCCCGGCCGGCCCCCGCGGCGGTGCCCGACGACGACGACCCGCCGCCGCCGGTGGAGCACCCCTCGGTGCTGCTGCTGGGCACCGTGGCCGACGACCGTGCCGCCTGGGTGCGCGCCGGGATGGCGCTGGGCCGGCTGCTGCTGGAGCTCACCCAGGCCGGGCTGGTGGCCTCACCGCTCACCCAGGCGCTGGACCAGTCCTGGGCACGGGCACGGCTGACCCGCCGGCTGGACCTGGTCGGCCACCCGCAGATGCTGCTGCGGCTCGGCGCCCCGTCCGGCGCAGCGGTGTCCAGCGGCCGCCGCCCGGTCGCCGAGGTCCTCACCCTCGCCTGACGCCGCTCCGCTGTTCGGCCCTCTCCAGGGGCCCGCCCCGAGCGTGCGAGGGGTGGGGCGGAGAGGGTCCTTTCTCAGTCGTCGGTGAGGCGGGAGAGCTCGGGGGGCAGCTCGCCCGGGTGGACGACGGCCATCCGCTGGGTCGCCCGGGTCAGCGCGACGTACAGGTCGCTGTGCCCGCGCACGCCCTCGTCCAGGATCGCCTGCGGGTCGACGACGACGACCGAGTCGAACTCCAGCCCCTTGGCCTCCACCGGCAGCAGCACCACGGTGCCGCGGGAGGAGTCGGCGGCCGGGCCGGTCTGGGCGCCGGGCAGCGCGGCGGCGACGGCGGCCTGCCGGCTGGGCGGGACGATGACCGCCGCGGTGCCGCCCCGCGCGGCCAGCGCGGCGGCGATTTCCGCGGTCCGGGTCGCCAGCGCGTCCTCCCTCACCCGGTGGGCGGTCGGCGGGACGCCGGTGCTGCGCACCGAGCGGGGCGCCGCGGTCACCGCATCGCTCGCGGCCAGCACGTCGGCGGCGACGTCCATGATCTCGGTCGGCGTGCGGTAGTTGACGGTCAGCTGGGCCAGCCGCCACTGCCCCTCGGCGTGCGGGCGCAGCGCCTGCGCCCAGTCGGTCGCGCCGGCCAGGCTGCCGGTCTGGGCCAGGTCGCCGACGACGGTCATCGACCGGGTCGGGCACTTGCGGGCCAGCAGCCGCCACGCCATCGGGGAGAGCTCCTGCGCCTCGTCGACGACGACGTGCCCGAAGGTCCAGGTGCGGTCGGTGGCGGCCCGCTCCGCGGCGGTGCGGACGTCGACCTCGGTCTCCCGGTCGGCCAGCATCTCGGCGTCGAGCAGGTCGACGGCGGTGAGCTCCTCGCTCTCCTCGTCCTCGTCGGCGTCGTGCGAGCGCGAGCCGTGCAGCAGGTCGAGGGTCTCCTGCGCGTGCTCACGTGCCTGCCGACGGCGCCGGGCCTCCGCGGCCCGCTCGGCGCTGTCGTCGTGGCCGAGCAGCTCGTCGATCTCCTCCAGCAGCGGCACGTCGGCCGGGGTCCACTCGGCGTCGGCCGGGCGGTGCAGCAGCGCCCGGTCCTCGTCGGTCCAGCCTCGGGTGGCCCGCCGGATGCGGTCGGGGTCGGCCAGCAGGTCGCGCAGCAGCTGCTCGGGGGTGAGCACCGGCCACATCTCGTCGATCAGCGCGCGCACCCCGGCGTCGGCGGCCATCTCGCGGCGCACGTCGTCGACGTCCCGGCGCGACAGCAGGCTCTCCGCGCCGCGCACGTCGTTGCCGATCCGGCCGAGGAACCGGTCGGTGACCAGGTCGACCACGGCCCGGGCGAACGCCGGGCGCGCCAGGTTGTGCATCCGCGAGGCGCGCCGGCCCACGGTGCGGCAGCTGGTGAGGTCGGGCCCGCGCAGCCCGATCCGCACCCCGTCGATCACCAGGTCCCGACCGCCGCGGGGCACGACCTCCCGGTCCCGGACGGCGGCCTTGAGGACGTCGACCATCGCCAGCCGGCCCTTGAGCTCGGCCACCTCGGGCGCCTCGGTGCCGCGGGCGTCCAACCCGGGGCGCAGCTGGCCCAGGCCCGACAGCAGGACGCCGGTCTCACCCAGCGCCGGCAGCACGTCGGCGATGTAGCGCAGGAAGGTCGGCGTCGGGCCGACGACGAGCAGGCCGCTGCGGGCCAGCCGCTCGCGGTGGGTGTAGAGCAGGTAGGCCGCGCGGTGCAGGGCGACCGCCGTCTTGCCGGTGCCCGGCCCGCCCTGGACGACGAGCACGCCGCGCACGTCGCTGCGGATGATCGCGTCCTGCTCGGCCTGGATGGTGGCGACGATGTCGGTCATCCGGCCGGTGCGCTCGGCGGTGAGCGCGGCCATCAGCGCGGCCTCGCCGGTGAGCTCCGGGCCGTCGCCGCGCGCGGGGTCGACGGTGAGCACCTCGTCGTTGACCGCGGTGACGGTGCGCCCGCGGGTGCGGATGTGCCGGCGCCGGACGACGCCCTCGGGCCGGAACGCGGTGGCGGTGTAGAACGGCCGGGACGCCGGGGCCCGCCAGTCGACCAGCGCCGGGTCGCCCGCGGGGTCGTCGGCCGGCAGCCCGACCCGGCCGATGTAGAGCGGCTGCGGCGCCGCCTCGCGGTCCAGCCGGCCGATCACCAGCCCGTGCTCGGCGGCGTCCAGCGCGGTGATCCGCGCCGACTGGAACCGGGCCGCGGCCTCCCGCTCACCGAGGGACTGCGGGTTGATCACCGGCATGGCCAGCGCCTGGCGGAACCGCAGCACCGCGAGTTCGCGGGCGGCGTCCAGCCGGCGGTACAGGTCGGCGACGGCCGGCTGCTCGGCCGCTAGCTCGGTGTCCTGCCGAACAGGGTCCTGCACGGAGTCGTCCGCGACCCCGGCCGCCGGTGAGCTCGACAATTCCGGTCTCTCCCTGTTCGTCCGTCGTCGTCCGCGGGGCGTCCGTCCCGCCACCGGGTGGTTCGCGGCGACCAACGATGCCCTGCCGGTCGGTGTTCCGCCCAGCGGTCGGAGATCCTCCCCGAGCGGGCCGACCAGGTCTCCCACCGGGGACCCGGTCGGAGACGGAGGCCGTCAGAGGCGGGTGAGAGTGGCGTCGTCCCGGTCGCCGGCGAAGAAGCGGTCCAGCACGGCGCCGAAGGCGGGCTCCGCGGTGACGGCGGCGAACAGCGTCATCGACGAGCGCAGCTTCTGCGCGTCGACCCCGCCGAGGACGTCGACCGGGTCGCTGGTGCCCAGGTCGAGCAGCGCCCGCGCGCACTCGACCAGCCGCGGGCCGAGCACCGGGTGGGCCAAGTAGGCGCGCGCCTCCTCGGCACCGCCGATCGCGTACCGCTGCGCCATCGGGCTGCGCCCCAGGCCGGCGACCTGCGGGAAGACGAACCACATCCAGTGGCTGCGCTTGCTGCCGGCGCGCAGCTCGGCCAGCGCCTGGGCGTAGGTGCCGCCGGCCTCCTGGGCGTCGACGAAGCGCTGGAGGTCGAACGGGTCGTCGCTCATGCGGCGATCATGACCCGCGGCAGGTCACACCGTCTCGGGCACCCGCAGGTGCGCCACCGACAGCGCGTACTCGCTGACCTCCTGGACCGTCGTCCGGCTGGCCCGGCTGAACTCCTCCCGCAGCGCGCCCCCGGGGTCGACCGCCCGGGCCATCGCCGCCCGGTCGGCGTAGGTGACCGTGGTCGTGGTGCGCCCGGAGAGCCGGTCGACCAGGAAGCTCACGCTGCAGAAACCGGGCAGCTCCTCCAGCCGGGGCAACAGGCTGGTGCGCACGGTGCCGAGGACGTCGTCCATCGAGGCCGGTTCGTGCAGCGCGCCGCGCACCACCCGGCAGCAGGCGCCCTCGCCGGCCGGCCGCACCCGGTGCATCACCGCGATCTCCCAGGTGGCGACCATGGGCACCGCGTCGAGCAGCTCGCCGAACCGGGCGCGGAAGCTGCGGGTGCCCTCCGCGCTGGCCTGCAGGGCGCCCTCGCTGTCCCAGGCGCTGGTCAGCACGCAGCGTCCGTTGCGGTGGTTGGTCAGCAGGGAGAGGCCGACGCAGCCGGCCATCGGCTCCACGGCGGGGAGCACCTCGTCGCGCACGTAGTCGACGGCGGCGTCGATGGCGGCGGGGTCGCCCCGCACGGTGGTGGTTCGGGCGAACATGACGGGCCTCCGTGCCGGGCGGCGACGCCTCGGCCACATCGCCGCGAGGCTCCGACTGTCCCCGCGCCGGGTCGGGCCCGGCGCCCCGGACGGCGTCGCCGGACCCACGGCACGGCGAGCCGTCACCGACCGCCCCCAGCCCGGCACCCGGTCGGCGGGGAGACACCCTGTCCCGACCGTCGACGGCGACCCGGATGATGGACCGCCGTGACCACCGGCCCGGATCCGCGCGCACGGCGCACGCGTGGCCCCGGCCGCGGCATCGCACGGGCGGCCACGCTGCTGGTCTCGCTGACGGCGGTGAGCCAGGTCCTCGGTTTCGTCCGGGACGCGGTGATCGCCGCGGTCTTCGGTGCCGGTGCCGCACTGGATGCCTACCTGGTCTCCCAGGGCGTGATGAACCTGGTGCTCGCGCTGGTGGCGGGCGCGCTGGCCCGCGCCGTCGTGCCGCCGGTCAGCCGTGCGGCGGCCGACGGCGAGCGGGAGCGGGCGGGCCGGACCGTGCAGACGGTGCTCACCCTGGCCGTGCTCGTCCTCGTCGCGGGCGCGGTGCTCGTGCTGCTGGGCACCGAGCAGGTGGTCGCGGTGCTCGCGCCCGGGTTCGACGAGGAGACCGCGGCGCTGGCCGTGGAGCTGACCCGGATCGTGCTGGTGGCCGCGCTGTTCATCGCCGGCACCGACATCCTCGCTGCCGCGGCCCAGGCGCACGGCCGCTTCTTCGGGTCCGGCGTCCAGGGCGTCCCGTTCAACCTCGTGATGATCACCGCGGCGCTGTGGCTCGGCCCCCGCTGGGGCGTCGAGGCGCTCGCGCTCGGGTTCGTGGTCGGCTCGGCGGTCCGGTTGCTGACCCAGCTGCCCGCCGTCCGGTCCGCGGGCATCCGGTTGCGCCCACGGCTGGCGCTGCGCGACCCCGACGTGCGCGAGGTGCTGCGCCTGACCCCGCCGCTGCTCGTGGGCAGTGCGGTGGTCAACGTGAACACCCTGGTCGACCGGGCGGTGGGGTCGAGTCTGGGCGAGGGTGTGATCACCTCGCTCAACCTGGGCTTCCGGCTGGTGAGCCTGGTGGAGTCGCTGCTGGTGGCGACCGTCGTCGCCGCGCTGTACCCCGCCTTCAGCGCCGCCGGTGGCGCCGAGCGCCGGGCGGAGCTGCGGGGGCTGGTGGACCGGGCGCTGCGCGTCCTGCTGCTGGTGCTGGCCCCGGTGACCGCGGTGCTGGTCGTGGCGGCGCGCCCGCTGGTGGAGCTGGCGTTCGGTCGCGGCGACTTCGACGCGGCAGCGATCGCGGCGACCAGCACCGCGGCCGGGTGGTACGCCGCGGCGATCCTGGGCATGGCACTGCGCTCGGTCGCGTCCCGGGCCAGCCTCGCCGTGGGTGACCGCCGGTCCCCGACGCTGGTCGCGCTGGTGGCGATGGCGGTCAACGTCGTCGGTGACCTCACCCTGGGTCTCGCGTTCGGCATCGCCGGCATCGCCGCGGCGACCAGCCTGTCGCTGCTGGTCGCGGCCGCGCTCGGGCTGGCCCTGCTGGCCCGCCGGCACGACGGGGTGGCGCTGTCGGCGCTGTCGGGGTCGCTGGCCCGGCTGGGCGGCGCCGCCCTCGCCGGTGGCCTCCTGGCGGCGGTGCTGCTGGCCTGGCTCGGCCCCGACGAGGGCGGGCTCGTGGGCTCCCTCGTGCGACTGGCCGTCGCCGGGGCCGCCGTCCTGGTCGCCTACCTTGGCGTCCTGGTGGTGCTGCGGGCCCCGGAGCTGGCCGAGCTGCGGACGTTGCCCGGTGTTCCGCGCCGGGCCGGCCGCCGGTCCTGAGGGCGCCGCTCGGAAGGTCGAGGGCGCCCGCACCGCCACCCGTCGATTGGTAGCGTGCGGCCAATGCCTGCGCCCCGCCGAGCTCTCGTACTCACCGCCGGCCGGGCACGGGGCTCCCTCGCCGCGGTCCGCGCGCTCCACCGGGCGGGGTGGACCGTCGGCGTCGGGACGCCGGACGGCGCCGGGATGGTCACCACCTCCCGGGCCTGTGCCCGGCCGCACGTGGTGCCCCGGCCGCGCGGGGACTGCCGGGCGTTCCTCGAGGGGGTGCAGCGCGCCATCGCCGAGGGCGGGTACGACGTCGTCTTCGGTGGCGGTGACGACTGGATGGCCGCGCTCTCCCTGCTCCGGGACGGGGTGCCCACGGCGGTGGCGCACCCGCCGGCGCAGATCGTCGCCGCCGCGCTGGACAAGGTCGGGCTGGTCGAGCGGGCGGGCGCCGTCGGCCTGGCCGCGCCGCGCACCGAGCCGGCCACGGCGGAGGCCGTCGCGTCGTGGTCCGGGGCGGCCGTGGTCAAGTGCCGGGCCCACTGGCGGCCCCAGCACCGGCACGAGCACCGGATCGAGGCCCGCTGGTACCCGGACGCCGCCCGTGCGGCCGACCGGATCGGGCTGCTCCGGGACGCCGGCCTGGAGCCGGTCCTGCAGCAGCCGGTCGACGGCGAGCTGATGGCGCTGATCGGGCTGTTCTCCGACGGGCGCCTGCACGGGCGGGTGCAGCAGCGGTCACCCCGGCTCTGGCCCACCCCGACCGGGGTCTCCTGCCGGGCCGAGACGGTGCCGGTCGAGGAGGACCTGGCCGACCGGGCGACCGCGCTGCTGGCGGACCTGGGGTGGTCGGGTCTGGTCGAGCTGCAGTTCCTGCGGGACGGCGACGGCGTGCCGCACCTCATCGACCTCAACGGGCGCTTCTTCGGCTCGATGGCCCTGGCCAACGCCGCGGGGGCGAACCTGGCGGACGCGTGGGGACGTCAGGTGCTCGGCGAGCCGCCGCCGGTGCTGCCCGACGCCCGCGCCGGGGAGCGCTTCCTGTGGACCGCGGGTGACGTCCGGCGGGCGGTGGCCGAGCGGCGCGGCGGGTTGCTGGCCGACGTCGGCTCGACGCTGCGCTGGCTGCCGGGTGCCACCACCAGCGTCTGGGACCCCCGCGACCCGGCGCCCACCGTGGAGCTCGTCGGGTCGCGGCTGCGGGCCCGCCGGAAGCCGACCACGCCGGTCAGCCGCTGACCCCAGCCCGGCCACCGGTCCGCCCGTCACGGGACTGCCGGTCACCGGGCTGCCGGTCGCTGGTGTGCCGGTGCCACTCCTCGGTCGCCTCGCCGAGGGCCACCGCGGTGGTCAGCCGCAGCGTGCCGGCCAGCCAGACGAGCAGGTCGTGCAGCCGCAGCCGGGTCAGCGGCACGCCCAGCAGACGGACGGCGTCCTCCAGCGCGGCGAAGGCCAGCGGGTTGGTCCGCAGCTCCCGGTGGGCCACGGCCGCGACGCCGCTGTCGCCCTCGCGCAGGTGGGGCACCGTCTGCAGCCAGGTGGGCCGGGCGAGCAGCGGCACCAGGCCGGGGTGGCGGTGGTGCAGCGCGGCCAGCACGTAGCGCGGCCGCGGCTCGGGCAGCTCGGCCAGGCCGCGCAGGTGCGCCCCCACGGTGCCCGGCTCACCGAGCACGGACAGCTCGTCGTCGGGGAGGTCCCAGAGCGCCCGGCCCGCGGCCCGCTCGGTCAGCGCGTCGGCGGTGGGCTGCGCCTCGTCCAGCGCGCGCCGCACGGCCGCCCAGCCGGCCGGGTCGAGCCGGCCGTGCAGCCCCTCGGCGACCAGGACGTCGTCGTCACCGAGCGGGCCGGAGGGCACCGGCCGGGCGTCGAACCGATCGTGGCCGAAGGCGGCCACCTGCACCCACCGGCCCTCGCGTTCGATGGGGGAGCGGTACCGCAGCGGCCGGCGTCCTCGGACGTAGCCCAGGACGGCGGCCAGCGCGGTGTCCCACGGGAGCGGATCGGGGCCCGCGCTGGGTAGGTCGAGGGAGAGCCGGACGGCGTCGTCGGCGTGCACCGTCCCGGTCATGCCCGACAGCATGCGCCCGGCGCCCCGGTGGTGGGGCGCCGGGCGCGACGGTCAGCGGTGGCCGATGCCGCCCGGGCCGTGCTCGGGCGGGATGACCTCGCCGGGGATCGGCGGGCCGGGCGGGGTGCCGTCGCCGAACGGGCGGCCGCCCAGCTCCTCGCGGTGGTGCGGGGTCAGCCAGACCGACGTGTCCGGGCCCACCGGGATGATCTGGGTCGGGTTGATGTCGGCGTGCACCACGTAGTAGTGCTCCTTGATCTGCGGGAAGTCCGTGGTGTCACCGAAGCCCGGGGTCTGGAACAGGTCGCGGGCGTAGCCCCACAGCGCCGGCATCTCGGTCAGCTTGCTCCGGTTGCACTTGAAGTGGCCGTGGTAGACGGCGTCGAACCGGGCCAGCGTGGTGAACAGCCGGACGTCGGCCTCGGTGATGGTGTCGCCCATCAGGAAGCGGCGGGTGGTGAGCCGCTCCTCCAGCCAGTCCATCGCCGTCCACAGCCGCTCGTAGGCCTTGTCGTAGGCGCGCTGGGAGCCGGCGAACCCGCAGCGGTAGACCCCGTTGTTGACCTCGGTGAAGATCCGCTCGATGACCTCGTCCATCTCCGCGCGCAGGTGCTCGGGGTAGAGGTCGGGGGCGCCGTCGCGGTGGAACTCCCACCACTCGGTGGAGAAGTCCAGCGTCATCTGCTTGAAGTCGTTGGTGACCACGGCCCCGGTCGGGACGTCGACCATCGCCGGCACGGTGATCCCGCGCGGGTACTCCGGGTCGCGGGCGAAGAACGCCTGCTGCAGCCGCTCGTAGCCCAGCACCGGGTCGCGGCCGTCGGGGTCGAGGTCGAAGGTCCAGCTGCGCTCGTCGTGGGTCGGGCCGCAGATGCCCATCGAGATGACCTGCTCGAGGCCGAGCAGCCGGCGCACGATCGCCGCGCGGTTGGCCCACGGGCAGGCCCGGGCGATCACCAGCCGGTAGCGCCCGGCCTCGACCGGCCACCCGCTGGAGCCGTCGGCGGTGATCCGGTCGGTGATGTAGTTCTGGTCGCGCTGGTAGTCCTGACCCTTTTCGACGTAGCCGCTGCCGCTGTTCGAGGTGCTCACCGCCCCAGCCTCGCCGACGGCGCGCTGTCGCGCGCGCCGACCCGGCCGGATGCCGCCGGTCGTGGAGTCGGGTGGATCACGTCGGGGCGGCCGCTAGCCTCGGGGGATGGCCGCCGCCCCGTTCCGTCCTCCGTGGTTCGCCCACCCCGTGCTGCCGGTGGTGGCCGGTGGCGCTGCCCTCTACAACGCCGTCCAGCTCGTGCTGCGGTTGGTCGACGGGCTGTGGGGCGAGGCGTTCCTCAGCTTCGCGTGGTGCGCCGTCTTCGGGTACGTGATGGTCGAGTCGCTGCGCTTCCGCCGGGAGCAGGAGGCGGCGCAGGCTGCGGCCGACGACGGGACCACGCCGCCGGCGGAGTGATCGGCCCCGGTGGACCGATCGGCCGCGGGTGGGGCAGCACCACCCCGGACGCCCCCGAGAGTTCCGGGGCGGTGCTGCGTCTGGGGCCGGCTCAGCCGCGTTCGGCCGCCGGCGCGTCGGCTTCGGCGTCGGGCTCGGGGTCGGGCTCGTCGCGCAGGAACAGGTACCAGTAGGAGGTCGACACGAAGACGACGGCGCCGACCAGGTTGCCCAGGCCCGCGAACAGCCAGTTGAGCGCCACGTCGTCCCAGCCGAGCTCGGGCACCCCGGCGAAGATCGCCGCCGGCAGGAAGAACATGTTGGCGACGACGTGGTCGAAGCCCATCGCCACGAAGGCCATGATCGGGAAGAAGATCGCCAGGATCTTGCCGGAGACGGTCTTGGCGGCCAGGGACATCCAGACCGCGAGGCAGACGAGCCAGTTGCAGCCCACCGCGCGCAGGAACACCTGCCACGACGACTCCTCGAGGGCCTTGCCCTCGGAGATCGAGGCCAGCCGCTCGTAGGTGAGGGCGCCGGTGCCGGTGGCCCCGGAGTCGCCGATCACGCCGGTCTGCACGGCCAGGAAGTACGCGACGAAGAGCGCGCCGATCAGGTTGCCGATCAGCACCAGGGAGAGGTTCTTGGCGACGTCACCGAGCCCGATCTTGCCGCGCATCGCGCTCAGCGGCACCAGCGCCATGTTGCCGGTGGCCAGGTCGGAGCCGGCGACGAGCACGAGCACCAGGCCGAGCGTGAAGGTCGCGCCGGTGAAGAGCGTGGGCAGCGTGCCCCAGGTCGCCGGGTCCAGCCCGGAGGAGACGGTGATGGCGACCAGGCCGCCGAAGGCGATGTAGGCACCGGCCAGGAACGCGCTCACCAGCACCTTGTCCCAGGTGCGGCGGGTCTTCTTGGCGCCGGTCTGCGCAGCGGCCTGGGCGATCTCCGGTGGTGTGCGAGCTGGCACGACTGCCTCCTCCGTGTCGAGCGGACCGACCCGTGGTCCCGGGCCCCGGGGTACCAGCCTCTCGGACACCGCGCCGTCCTGCCCGTCGAACCGGCACCGGGGCCGGTGGGTGGTCAGCCGTCCCGGTCGCCGCGATCGCGTCGGCGGTCCCGCCGGTCCTGCCGGTCGCCGTCCGGGTCACCGTCCCGGCCGTCGTACCGGTCACCGTCCCGGCCGTCGTACCGGCCCCCGTCCCTGCCGTGATCCCAGCCGTGGTCGTCCTGCGGCTCGACGGCGTTCTCCGCCGGGGCGGGGAGCGGGGTGGGCGCCGGCGCGGGAGGTGTCGGTGCGGGAGGTGGCGGTGCGGCAGGTGGTGGGGCGACCGCGTGCGTGAGGTCCACGACGGCGCCCGGGAGCACCTGGCCGACCGGGTGGAGAGCGATCACCTGGCCGTCCGGGACGTCGCCGGTCTGCAGCGGCCGCAACGTCACGGCCATCCCGCGCTCGGCCAGCTCGGCGTGCACCTCGGTCACCGGCCGCCCCACGTAGTCGGCCGTCGACAGCGACACCAGCCGCACCGCGGGGGCGGTGGGCGTCGGGGCGGTGCGCGTCGGTGCGGCGGCCGTCGGGTCCGCGCGGTCGGCGGCGAGCTGCAGCAGGCCGGAGGTGCCGCCGGCCACGACCAGGAAGGTGAGCAGTGCGGCGACGAGGAACGGCCAGCGCCGGTGGCGCGCCGGCTCCGGATCGTCCTCGTCGGCCCGGGGGTGGGGCGGCGGAGGCGGCGGCGCGGCCATGCGCACGGCGGGCATCACCAGCGTCCGCGGCCCGTCGGTCGGACCGTCGGCGGGCCGGGCCGCGAGGACGTCGTCGACGGCGGCGCGGAGGGCGGCGCCATCGCTGAACCGCTCGGCGGGGTCCTTCGCGATGGCCCGGTCGATCAGCCGGCGCACCGCCACCGGGACCGCGTCGGGCAGCGGCGGCGGGACCTCCCGGATCCGCCGGAGCGCGACCTCCACCGCGTCACCGCCGTCGTAGCCGCGGTGGCCGGCCAGGCACTCGTAGCCCACCAGGCCGAGGGCGTACACGTCGCTGGCCGGGGTGGCGCGCTCCCCGGCGGCCTGCTCGGGCGAGAGGTAGTGGGCGGTGCCGACGACCTCGCCGGTGACGGTCAGCGGCACGCTGCTCGCGGAGACGGCGACCCCGAAGTCGGTGAGCTTGACCGCACCGTCGTCGCCGAGCAGGACGTTGCCCGGTTTGACGTCGCGGTGGACGACCCCGGCGGCGTGGGCGGCGGCCAGCCCGGCGGCGCACTGCCGGAGCACGGCGAGGGTGCGTTCCGGTGACAGCCGCCGCTCCCGGCGCAGCAGCGTCGACAGCGACTCGCCGCGGACCAGCTCCATCACCAGGTAGGCGAGGTGCTCGCCGCGGGGTGAGGCCGCGGGCAGCACCTCCCCGTAGTCGAAGAGCGTGGCGATGTGCGGGTGCACCAGGCCGGCCGAGTGCTGGGCCTCAGCGCGGAAACGGGCGAGGAACGTGGCGTTGGCGGTGTACTCGCTGCGCAGCACCTTCACCGCGACGTCGCGGCCGAGCACGGTGTCGCGGGCCTGCCACACCTGGCCCATGCCCCCCGAGGCGATCGGCGTCAGCAGGTCGTAGCGCTGCCCGAGCAGCTGACGGTCAGGGAGCACCGGCCGATGGTCCCCGCTGCGCGGCGTCGGTGTGTGACGGCTGGGGCGGGAGTCGCAGCCGGCACGGGAGTTCCCGGAACCGGGACCGTGGGCGACCCGGCACGGCGCCGACCGGGGCTGACCGAGGTGGTGCCGTGGTCAGCCGCCGCCGTTCCCGCCGCCGTTCCCGCCGTTCCCACCGCCGTTCCCGCCGCCGTTCCCGGGCTCGTCCTCGTCGGGTTCGTCCTCGTCGGGCTCGTCCTCGTCGTCCTCGTCCTCGTCGCCGCCGGTCGACGGCGTCGCGGTCGGGGTGGTGGTCGGGGTGGTGGTCGGGGTGGTCGGCCTGCTGGGCGGCGTGGAGGCCGCCGGCGGCGCGGTGGCGTACGCGACGGTCACCGTGCTGCCGGCGCGCAGCTCGCCGGTCGGGGACACCGAGACGACCTGGCCGGGGCCGACGTCGCTGGTCCGGCGGGGGACCAGCTCCACCGCCAGGCCCCGTTCGTTCAGCTCCGCCTGCACGTCGTCGACCGGCCGGCCGACGAGGTCGGCGGCGGCGACGGTGACGGTCTCCGGCGTCTGCGCCCCGGTCGCCTCCGGTGCGGAGGTGTCGGCCCCGGTGGTCGGCGAGGGAGAGGGCTCGGCGTCGCCGGTCGCGGCGCGGTCGGCGAACTGCACGACGCCGAAGACGAGCGCGGCCACGGCCAGCAGCGCCACGGCGGCGGCGGCCAGCTGCCTGCGCCGCCGCGGTCCGGGGGCTGCCGCCGGGCGCGTGCCGCGGCCCGGACCGTCGGGGCGGGCACCGGCGGTGGCCCCGGCCGGGCGGGCGCCGGCACCGGACCCGGCAGGGGGCACCGGGGCGGCGAACACCCGGGTGGCCGGCGTCGAGCGGGTCGTCGGCTCCGGGCCGGCCGGTGGCAGGACCGCCGTCTCGTCGGCGGTGGCGGTGGGCAGCACGGTGGTGCGGTCGGCGGCCGGTCCGGACAGCGGCCGGCCGGCGCGGACGTCGTCGACGGCGTCCCGGAAGGCGGCGCCGTCGGTGATGCGCTGCGCCGGGTCCTTGGCGATCGCGGCCGCGATGAGCGCGCGGACCGGCTCGGGGACGTCGGCCGGCAGCGGCGCCGGGGTGTCCCGGATTTGCATCAGCGCGACCTGCACCGAGCTCTCCGCGTCGAACGGCCGGTGCCCGGCGAGGCACTCGTAGCCGACCAGGCCCAGGGCGTAGACGTCGCTGGCCGGGGTGGCCCGCGAGCCCTGCGCCTGCTCGGGGGAGAGGTAGTGCGCCGTGCCGATGACCTGGCCGGTCTGGGTGAGCGACACGCTGGCCGCCGAGAGGGCCACCCCGAAGTCGGTGAGCTTGACCGTGCCGTCGGCACCGAGCAGCACGTTCCCGGGCTTCACGTCGCGGTGCACCACACCCGCCGCGTGCGCGGCGGCCAGCCCGGCGGCGCACTGCCGCAGCACGTCCAGGGTGCGATCGGGGTCGAGCCGGCCCCGGCTGTGCAGCAGCTGGGACAGCGACTCGCCGCGGACCAGCTCCATGACCAGGTAGGCCAGGTGCTCCTCGCCGGGGTGCTGGGGGGTGACCTCGCCGTAGTCGAAGAGCGTGGCGATGTTCGGGTGCAGCAGCCCGGCCGACAGCTGGGCCTCGCTGCGGAACCGGGCGAGGAACGTGGGGTCGCCGGTGAACTCGCTGCGCAGCAGCTTCACCGCGACGTCCCGGTTCAGCACGGTGTCCCGCGCCTGCCAGACCTGGCCCATCCCGCCGGTCGCGATCAGGGAGGTCAGCTGGTAGCGGCCGTCGATCAGCCGGCCCGTCGGTTCCACCCTGGCCCTCCCGTCGTCATCCCTCGTGGCACCCGGTGGACGCCCGGTGGACGCCCGGTGGACGCCCCGACCGACGACCCTGCCACCCCGGGGGCGCGGGGGCAGGACCGGCGTGCGCTCAGCCGCCGGACCCGCGGTGCTCGGAGACGGTGATGGCGGCGTTGACCAGGGCCAGGTGGGACAGCGCCTGCGGGAGGTTGCCCAGCAGGTCGCCGGTGCGCGGGTCGAGCATCTCGGTGAGCAGGCCGACGTCGTTGGCGGCGCCCATCAGCTCATCCATGAGCGTCACCGCCTCCTCCACCCGCCCGCACAGCGCCAGCGCGGAGACCATCCAGAACGAGCAGGCGAGGCAGGTGCCCTCGTCCGCGTCGGCCCCGCTGTGGCGGTACAGGTGGGGGCCGTCGCCGAGCTCCTCGCGCAGCGCGTCCAGCGTGCGGCTCATCCGCTCGCCGCGGTCGAACCCGCTGATGGCGTGCAGCACGATCGAGGCGTCCAGCTGCTCGGTGCCCGGGTACCAGACGTAGGCACCCCGCTCCTCCGACCAGGCGTGCTCGTCGACCCACCGCCGGATCCGCCCGGCCTCGCTGCGCCAGCGGGCGGGGTCGCCGGGGATGTGCCCGGACTCGGCCAGCTCCACCGCCCGGCTCAGCGCGACCCAGGCGCCGAGCTTGGAGGTCGTGTAGTGCCGGGCCTCGGGCAGCTCCCACATGCCCGAGTCGCGGCTCTGCCAGCGGTCGCAGGCCAGGTCGGCGATGCCGGCCAGCAGCCGGCCGGTCTCGGCGTCGAGCACGTTCCCGTTCGCCACGTAGAGGGAGACGATCGCGAACAGGTCGCCGTAGGGCCCCAGCTGGAGCTGCTCGATGGCGGTGTTGCCGCTGACCACCGGCCCGATGCCGCGCCAGCCGGGGACGTCGCGGACGGCAGCCGGGCGGATCGGCTCGCCGGCCAGGGAGTAGCAGACCGCCGGCTCCGGGCCGTGCCGGCGGATGGTCGACAGCAGCCAGCTGATCGCGCCGTGGGGCTCCTCGCGCAGGCCGAAGCGGAACAGCGCGGTCAGCGCGTACGCCGAGTCGCGCACCCACGCGTACCGGTAGTCCCAGTTCTTCCCGCCGGCCAGCGACTCCGGCACCGAGGTGGTGGCCGCGGCGACCATCGCCCCGCTGGGGGCGTGGATCAGCAGCTTGAGCATCAGCGCGCTTCGCTGCACGGCGGTCTTCCACGGGCCGTCCCAGTCGAAGGTGCGGCACCAGGTGGCCCAGTTCGCCACGGTGCGGTCGATGCCCTCGTCGATCAGCTCCGCCGGGGGCAGGAACAGCGGCTCGTCCTCGGTGGCGACGACGGCGAGCAGGTGCCGCGAGCCGGGGGTGGTCGTGTAGCCGACCGCGATCCGCCGGTCACCGACGTCGACCTCGTCGGGCGCCAGGGTGCGCACGGCGAGGGTCAGCCCCGCCACCCGCAGCACCGGACCGTTCGCCGTCGCGGAGACCCACGGCGCGGCCGCGTTCATGCAGGTGCCCGGCACCACGGCGGCGCGCATCCGCACCGAGCCGGTCAGCCCCTCGACCCGTCGGGCGAACTCCGCCCACGGCAGCCGGCCGGCCACCCCGGTGTTCATCGCGTCGGTGACCCGCACCGAGCCCGAGGCGGTGGTGAAGGTGGTGGTGAGCACGTTGGTGGAGGGGACGTACTCACGGCTGACGGTGAACTCCTCGACCGGGCACAGCTGGATGCACCCGCCGTTCTCGGCGTCGAGCAGCGCACCGAAGACCGGTGCGGCGTCCATCGCCGGCAGCGGCAGCCAGTCGACCCGGCCGTCGCGGGCGATCAGCGCGATGGTGCGCCCGTCGCCGACGGCGGCGTAGGAGCGCAGGTCGGCGTAGCCGGCGGCGTCCCGCTCGTCCACCGGGCCGGACCCGGCGCCGTCCGCACCCCAGTGGAGGGCGGGACGGCGCCGTGCGGGGTCCGCGGACGTCACGGTGTCGGCATCCCACCGTTGACGTGGAGGGTCGCCCCGGTCGTGTAGCTGGACTCCGGGGAGGCGAGGAACACGTAGGCCGGGCCGAGCTCGGCCGGCTGGCCGGCGCGGCCCAGCGGGGTCTCCTGGCCGAACTCCGGCAGCGCCTCGGTCGGCTGACCGCCCGAGGCCTGCAGCGGCGTCCAGAACGGGCCGGGGGCCACCACGTTGACCCGGATCCCCTTCGGCGCGAGCTGCTGGGCCAGCGCCTTGCTCATCGTGTTGATGGCGGCCTTGGTGGTGGCGTAGTCGACCAGCCCGGGGGAGGGCTGGTAGGCCTGGATCGAGCTGGTGTTGATGATCGTGGCGCCGGCCGGCAGGTGCGGGAGCGCCTCCTGCACGATCCAGAACAGCGCGTAGACGTTGGTCTTGAAGGTCTGGTCGAACTGCTCGCTGGTGACGTCGGCGAGGTCGTCGACGAAGGTCTGCTTGCCGGCGATGTTGGCCACGATGTCCAGCCCGCCGAGGGCCTCCAGCGCGGTGTGCACCAGCTGCCGGGCGGCGGTCTCCTCGGAGACGTCCGACGGGGCGAGCACCGCCTTCCGGCCCGCCTCCTCGATGAGCGCGGCGACCTGCTCGGCGTCGGCCTGCTCGCTGGGCAGGTAGTTCAGGACGACGTCGGCGCCCTCGCGGGCGAAGGCGATCGCCGCTGCCCGGCCGATGCCGGAGTCGGCGCCGGTGACCAGCGCCTTGCGGCCGGTGAGCCGCCCGGTGCCCCGGTAGCTGGTCTCGCCGTGGTCGGCGGTGGGCGCCAGGTCCTGGGCGAGGCCGGGGGCGTCCTGGCTCTGCTCGGGGAAGCCGTCGGTGCGGTACATCGTGGTCGGGTCGGTGAACGTGAACTGGTCGGGCACGCGTCTCCTCGGGTGGTGGGTGGCTCGCTCGCAGTGCCCGGTCCGGTTGCGGACCACACACCGGGGCGGCTCGTCAGCGCCACGCCCAGGGCGGCGGCTCGAGCAGCGGCCACACGGTGCCGGCGGCGGCGACGTGCAGGCTCCAGGTGGCGTCCACGCAGTCGGCGAGCTCCTCGTCCAGCGCGTCGGCCCACTCCGCGTCCGCCTCGGTCGCCGTCCCCGCACCCGGGCGACACAGCGCCATTGCGAGGTGGGTGGGGTCGTCGGCCGCCTGGTCGGTGACCGTCTCGTGCAGGGCCAGCAGGTGGCTGAGCACCAGGTGCTCGGGTCGCTCCGGCAGCACCTCTACCGGGACGAGCAGCGGCAGCATCAACCCGTGGCCGTCGAGCCAGGCCAGCCACAGGCTCCGGGCCGGGAAGACCGGCGGTTCCAGCAGCGCGGCCCAGCGCCGGGTCAGGTCGGCGGTCGAGCGGACGGGGTGCTGGGTGAGGGGAGTGGCCGGCATGCGTCCACCGTCACCCGCCGGGGTGGCCACACGTCCGCCGTCCACAGGGTGGCCGTCCCTCCACAGCCGACCGGCCGGCGGCGCCCGCGGCGGGCCGCCATCTGCTATGGACGGCGCCGTCCGGAAAGGGGTGTCGCGCCGGAGCGGGTGCTGGCAGGCTCCGCGCCACCGAGCCGGAGGTGACGCAGTGCAGCGTGGATGGGCCAGCTACACACCCATGAGCGACCAGGTCGTGCCCGCAGCGACCGACGGGCGCCCGCTGGAGCTCGCCGACCTGGGCAAGCTGGCCCGCCGCGGCGTGCGGGCGGTGACCAAGGCGGCCCGCGTGGACGACCAGGTCACCTTCGGCTCGCTGCTGACCGGGTTCCTCGGCACGAGGGACGGCGGCGAGGTCGCCGAGGAGACCTGGCCCGGGTACCAGCACGTCAACGTGCAGGCCGGGCTGGACGCCTGGCTGGCGCAGGAGGGCCGGACCAGCGAGGTGGTCGGCGTGCTCGGCTTCCGGCACCACCACTTCGGGCTGGCCGAGCTGCTCGTGCACACCGACCTCGGCCCGCACGGGCCGCGGCCGGGTACCGCCGCCACGGTCAACCTGCCGGCCGGGCCGGGCGGCGCCACCCGCCCGTGCCTGCGCTGCGCCGTCGTCCTGGTCAGCGAGGGCGAGACCCGCACCGCCCTGCTGGTCCGCGGCGCCGAGCCGGAGAGCGGGCTGGCCCAGGTGTCGGTGCAGGCGCTGGGCGCCGACCCGGCGGCGGCCACCGCCGCGCTGCAGGGCATCCGCGCGGCCGCCGACGAGCACAACGTGTTCCGTCGGCAGGTCCTCTCCTTCGGCATGGAGGTCTTCGGGCACGGGCAGACGCTGCTGCAGCTCCACCCCCGGCCCCGGCTGGCCGCCGACCAGCTGGTGCTCGACCCGGCGGTGATGGCGGTGATCGACCGGCAGGTGGTCGACGTCGCCCGGCACAAGGCCCGGCTGCTCGCCGCGGGCCAGCACCTCAAGCGCGGGCTGCTGCTCTACGGGCCGCCCGGGGTGGGGAAGACCCACACCGTGCGGTACCTGGTCGGGCGGCTGATCGAGACCACCGTCGTCCAGCTCACCGGCAACGCGCTGCACCTGATCGCCGAGGCCTGCTCGGTGGCGCGGGCGCTGCAGCCGGCGATGGTGGTCGTCGAGGACGTCGACCTCATCGCCGAGGACCGGGGGATGCACCCCGGTCAGCACCCGCTGCTGTTCCAGCTGCTCAACGAGATGGACGGGCTGGCCGAGGACGCCGACGTCGTCTTCCTCCTCCTCACCACCAACCGGGCCGACCTGCTGGAGCCGGCGCTGGCCGCCCGCCCCGGCCGGGTCGACCAGGCGGTGGAGCTGACGCTGCCCGACCGGGCCGCCCGGCGGGCGCTGTTCGACCTCTACCGCGGCGGGCTGGCGGTGGACACCAGCGGGTTGGACGACGTCCTGGCGCGCACGGAGGGGGTGACCGCGTCGTTCCTCAAGGAGCTGATCCGCCGGGCCGCGCTGTTCGCCGCCGACCGGACGGGGCAGGGGGCGATCGCGGTGTCCGCCGACGACCTGGCCGCGGCGCTGGACGAGCTGCTGGACACCCGCAACGCGATGACCCGGAACCTGCTCGGCGCCGCCCCCACCGGCTGACTCCCGGGGCGGTCAGGCGGCGGGCGGGGCGCCGCGCAGCCGGACCATCGCGGCGCGGAAGTCGCGCCGGCCGAACAGCCGCCACGCGGTCCGCGCCGCGCGGGGCAGCCCCACCATCAGCCGGGCCCGGTCGCCGGCGCAGGCGTCCTCGAGGGCCAGGCCGAGCACGAGCATCTGCTCCCGGCCGGAGAGCGGGTTGTCCGCGGCACGGCTGATCGCCGCCCAGTCCGCCGAGGTGAGGTGGGTGGCGACCAGCGGCAGCAGCGCGCGCTCCTCGGCGGCGGTGTGCACGCCGACGGCGGCCGCCAGCCGGGCGCACGCCCCGGCGAAGACCTCCTGGGCCCGCTCGCCACCCGAGACCGCCCACTGGCGGCCGGCGGTGGTCAGGTCCCGGAGCAGCTGGTCGATCAGCGTGGCCCGGGTCGTCCAGGCCTGCACCTCACCCCGGGCGTCCTCGCGCACGCCGTCGGGGAGCCCGGTGAGCAGCAGCGGCCAGAGCAGGTCGCGCTCGGTGGTGTGGTGCTGGACGACGACCCGGGCGACCAGGTCGGCGTGGGCGGCCAGCTCGCCGGCGCGGGCGGTGTCGTCGGCCGGCGCCCAGGAGGTCAGCTCGGCGAGCAGCCGGAGCTCGCGGCGGGCGAGCCCGTGCAGCACCCGCTGGTAGGCGACGGCGGCCGTGCTCGGCAGCCGGTCGGGGTCGGGGGTCGGAGCGGCCGCAGGGCGGGGGAGGACCGCAGCGGTCATGGCGCACCTTCTCCGGCTCGGCAGTGGTTCGGACGCCAGCACGGTAGGGCGGCCGAGCCCCGGCCGGACAGCGATTTCGGGGTCCGGCGGCCAAGATCAGCCCAAGGTCGGGGGGACACGCCGCCCGGGTCATCCTCGAGTCGTAGGCGCTCTCACCCATCCGGGTCATCAAGCACGCCTGTGCGCCGGTCGACATCTACCAGGCAGTCCTTGCCCGGGACCTGTGCCCTCGGCGACCAGGAGACACCCGAATGGACCACCAGCGACCCGACGAGCCTGCCGTGCGCCGGCCCGACGCGCCCCCGCGCCGCCGGACCGGGCAGCGGCTGCTCGCCGCCGCCGCGGCCGCGGTGCTGGGGTTCGGCGGGGCCGCGGCGATCGACCACCTGGCGCTGGCTGCCCCGGCTCTGACGGAGGCCGACGGCTGGGGACCCGGGGACGGCCTCACCCGGTTCGTGCTGACCGGTGAGGACGGGCCGGTCAGCCAGGTGACCCTCGACGCCGTGGCTGCGGTCGAGGGGGTCGTGAACGTGCAGTCCTTCCACGACGGTTCGGGTTTCGTCGCCACGGAGGGGCTCGCGCCGGAGGTCCTGGCCGCCGTGCCCGGGATCGCGAGCGTCGAGCTCTCCCCGAGCGTCCCGGTGCTGAGCTCAGCGGACCCGTACTACGACCTGTACGGCTGGAACCTCGACAACACCGGCGCGAACGCATACCAGCAGACGGCGGTCCCCGGTATCGACATCGACGCACCCATCGGGTGGGCGGCCGGCACCGGCCGCGGGATGGTGGTCGCCGTCACCGACACCGGCTACGACTCCGATCACCCGGACCTCGCCGGCGCGCTGTGGACCAACCCCGACGAGCCGTGCGGGTCGGTCGACCACGACGGCAACGGCAAGATCGGTGACTGTCACGGCTGGAACTTCGAGACGAACTCCGCGGACGTCGACAACGGGCCGGGCGGAAGCCATGGCACCAGCGTCTCCGGGGTCGTGGCTGCCCGCGCCGGCAACGGCGTCGGCACGATCGGGGTGGCTCCCGACATCCAGGTCATGCCGCTCGTGATCGGGACCGGGGGCTCCGTCGACGTAAACCTGGCTGCCCAGGCCATCCGCTACGCCGTGGACCACGGTGCCCACGTGATCAACGCGAGCTGGGGTGGGGCGTTCACCGGGACGGCCCTGACGAACCTGAAGTCGGCGGTCGCCTACGCCGCCGCCCACGACGTGCTCGTGGTGGCCGCGGCCGGGAACGACGCCCTCAACCGGGACGTCGACCTCTTCTACCCGGCGAGCCTGCCCGACAGCAACATCATCACGGTGGGCTCCCACACGGCCGCCGACACGGTCAGCGAGTCCTCGGCCCACGGCGCCAGCTCGGTCGACCTCTTTGCCCCCGGCAACAAGGTCGCCGTCGTCTGGAACGACGGGAGCTACCGGGTGTCGTCCGGGACGTCGATCGCCGCGCCGCACGTGGCCGCCGCGATCGCCCTGTACAAGGC
The DNA here is from genome assembly GCF_054050925.1 of Modestobacter sp. SYSU DS0657. NCBI lineage: Bacteria > Bacillati > Actinomycetota > Actinomycetes > Geodermatophilales > Geodermatophilaceae > Modestobacter > Modestobacter sp. SYSU DS0657. The sequence goes on from NZ_JBJHAG010000009.1 coordinate 82,944, forward strand.
GAGGACGCCCAGTGCCACGGCGACCCAGCTCAAGGCCGCGGTGCTCGACGACGTGGCGCTGTCCTCGGCCTACGCCGGGCGGTCGGTGACCGGCGGCCGGTTGTCGCTGGCCGAGTTGGGCGCCAGCGCAGAGGACGTCCGCTACTCCTTCACCGGCATGCGGGCCGAGCCGGGCACGGTCACCCCGCAGGTCTTCGTGGACGGCTCGACGCCAGAGGGCTCCTACAGCGTGCGGTTCGGGCTGGGCATGGAGCACCAGGGTGAGGTCATGGCGGTGGCCGGGCACCAGGTCGCCCTCGGCAACGTCGCGACCGTCACCAACGACGCCGGCGAGGTGACGTTCCCGCTGGGCACCCGCACCAGCGCCGGCCCGCAGGTGCTCAGCCCGTCGACCGAACTCGGTGCCGGGCGCTACGTGCTGACCGCACAGCTCTCCGTGGACGGCGTCCCGGTTGGGCGCCGGTATGCAGCGCCGCTGCTGGTCGCCACCGCGGCCGCCACCCCCACCTCGGCCGCCCCGACGTCGGCCGCGCCGACCTCGGCCGCACCGACGTCCCGGGCTCCCTCCGGTGGGTCGACGGCGCCGACGGCGTCCCCGACCTCGGGGAGCACGGTCGCGCCGTCCCCCGGGACGACGGCCGCCCCGACGTCGTCCGGCCCGGGCGGGTCCGGTGGCACCGCGCCGACGTCGTCCGCCGCGACCCCGACGGCCGGCGGGCCGACGGGCACCGCGCCGGCCCCGACGACCCCGCGGGTGACCTCGTCGCCCACCGCGTCGGCGACCGCCACCCCGACCGCCGGCGGTGGCTCGGGCGGCGCAACGCCGACCGGCTCGTCGTCGGCCTCCTCCACCCCGACCGGCACCGCGTCGCCCACGCGCAGCTCCACCGCGCCGGCGCCGGGCAGCACGCCGACGTCCTCGCCGTCGCCGACGGCGCCGGGTGGTGGCATCACCTACCCGCCGACCGGGGCGTTCGGGCTGACCTCCATCAGCCCCTCGCAGGTGGGCACCGACGGCGGCACGGCGGTGACCATCACCGGCACGGCCATCCCGCTGGACGCCCAGGTGCTGGTCGGCGGCAGCCGCCCGGCGACGGTCACCAGCGTGTCGGCGACCCGCCTCGTGTTCCGGGCACCGGCGCTGGCCGTGGGCACCTATGACGTCACCGTCTTCAACGGCACCAGCACCCAGTCGGCGACGCTGACCGACGGCCTGACCGCCGTGGCCGGTGGCTCCGGTGGTTCCGGTGGCGCGACGCCGACGTCGACCGGCGCCACGCCGACCACGACGGCGGGGCAGGCGCCGGGCGTCGCCCGACCGACCGAGGTGGCGGGCCCGCACGGCCTGCGGCTGGTCCGGTCCCCGCTGCTGGCGTCGCTGGCACCGCGGATCTGGCAGGTCAACTGCTCGTCGGCCTGCAGCGGCCTGGCCGTCTGACCGGAGCTGCCGTCTGACCGGAGCTGCCGTCTGACCGGAGCTGCCGTCTGACCGGACTCCCGCCGGCCCGCCCGCACCAGGGTGGGCCGGCGGTGACATGGCAGGGGAGGATCGGGCCGTGCCCGCTCCCGGTGACCCGCTGCGCTCGCTCGGCTTCCTGACCATCGGCCTGTTCGACGGCGCCGACCCCGGTCCCGGCCACGAGACGACGCTGCAGGTCATCGAGCTGGGGGAGCAGCTGGGCTTCGACAGCGCGTGGCTGCGGCACCGGCACCTGCAGTACGGCATCTCCTCCCCGGTCGCCGTCCTGGCCGCGGCCACCCAGCGCACCTCCCGGATCGCGCTGGGCACCGCGGTGACCCCGCTGGGCTGGGAGAACCCGCTGCGGCTGGCCGAGGACCTCGCCACCGTCGACGTGCTCTCCGGCGGCCGGATCAACCCCGGCGTCAGCGTCGGCCCGCCGATGCACTGGGACGACGTGAAGGCCGCCCTGTACCCGGACACCGCGGAGCTCGAGGACCTCTCCTACGAGCGGGTGTCCCGGCTGGTGCGCTTCCTGGCCGGGGAGCCGGCGTCGACGTTCGCCGGCCGCGAGGGCGTGGTCGAGGAGTGGTCGGACCGGGTGCAGCCGCACTCGCCCGGGCTGGCGTCCCGGGTCTGGTACGGCGGCGGGTCGCTGCGCTCGGCCCAGTGGGCGGGGGAGCACGGGATGCACTTCCTGACCTCGTCGGTGGTCAAGGCCGAGTCCAGCGAGGACTTCGCCACCGAGCAGGCCAGGCAGGTGCAGGCGTTCCGCGCGGCGAACCCGGCGGGCCGGGTGTCGCAGGGGCTGGTGGTCATCCCCACCGACTCGGCGACGGCCGAGCAGCGGGAGAAGTACGCCGCCTACGTCGAGGCGCGACTGCCGCGGACGGCGACGCCGCAGGGGCCGGCGCGGATGATGTTCGCCCCCGACCTGATCGGCACGTCGGAGCAGATCGCCGAGCAGCTGTACGCGCACGCCGGCTTCCGCGAGGTGTCCGAGGTGGTCTTCGCGCTGCCGTTCAGCTTCGAGCCGGCTGACTACGTGCAGATCCTCACCGACACGGCGCGGCACCTCGGCCCGGCGCTGGGCTGGTCGCCGTCCGCCTGACCGGGACCTTCGCCGACGTCGCCTGGTCGGTCAGCGGTCAGCGGTCAGTGGTGAGCGGTCGATGCATCTGCAAAGGCGCGTGCCCAGCCGTCCGGGATCTTGCCGAGTGCTACGAGCCGGACCAGGTCTAGATCGCCTGTGTCGCGGAGGTGACGAGCCCAGTAGACCTCGGTGGAAGGTTCAGCCAGACACCGGTCTTTGAATGCCTCGATGCGCGCAGTGGCCGCTGCCGGATCATGGGGACGGTCGAGCTGTCGCCACAGGGCGCTGATGGCGTCGTGGTCCCCGCTCACCACTTCGGCCTTCTCGCGGCGGCCCCGATGCCTGCGTACGAGCGCAGATAGCGGTTGCGTGATTCGCGCCCGCACTCCCTGGTGACGGAGACGAGAGTGAACAGCCAACAGCCGTTCGGATGGTCGCGCTTCATCTGCTCGACTCCCTGCAGCACTCGTGGGCAGTTCTGCAGATCGGCAATGAGGCTGCTCAAGTCGTTCCAGTCAGTCCGATCCTTCGGGTTTCCCCACAGTCGGAGCACGAGGTCCACCGTCTCGGCTGGATCGGCGACGTCCATGATGAAGAACTCGGGCCTCCCCGCGGGTGACTGAGCCCCGCTGGCCCGAGTTGCCCAGGACGAGGGAGTCGAGAGGTACCCAACGCCTCTATTGGATGGTGATGTCCGCTTCGGATGGCGTCGGCTCGGGGAGGTGAACACGCTGATGCGCTTCCTTGCGGCGCGAGGTGACCGTCGTTGACGTGGCGGCGGGTGCTGGGCATCGCTCTGGACGGGCTGCGCCCGACGGGCGAGCCACTGGCTGCCCCGCCGCTGACGCCCCGGGCAGTTCGACGAGCTGATGAGCCGCGGCCGGGCCTTACCGGCTGTGGCTCAGTCGGCCGGGTCGGCGATCCAGTGACCGGTGTGCGAGAAGTCCTCGGTCGCCGGGCGCTGGCAGGACGGGCAGGGGTCGGCCACCAGGTTGCCCTCGGCGCCCAGTCGCTGGCGCAGCCGACGCATGGAGCGGGCGCCGCCGGACAGCTCGGAGATCCAGCTGTCGAGCGCGTCCGGCTGCGGTGCGTGGTCGATGGTGCTCATGCGCACGTTCTCGGCGGCCTGCCGGCCGGGCGGGACCGCCGCGGCACGCGTGCGCCGGATGAGCCGGATGTGACGGGGCAGCGGCGCAGACCACCCGCCGACGTCGTGGGCGGCGGTACCGGACCGGTCGTGGGCGACCGATAGCGGGGAGGAGATCCCGGCGGAAGGAACCACCCAGTGCGCACCCGCACCCGTTTCGGCGACCGGCTGGCCGTGCTCGGCGGCGCCCGGCTCGACGTCCTGCGTGTCGCCCCCGGCGCCCGCGCCCGGCAGGTCGCCCTCGGCGGCGTGCTGGTGAGCACGGCCGCGCTGGCCGCGCTGTCGGCGGCGTTCGCCGTCCACATGACCCTGGGCGCCTGGTGGGCCCTCGCGGCGGCGATCGGCCTCGGCTGGGGGCTGGTGATCCTCAACCTGGACCGGATGCTGCTCACCGGCATGTCCCACGACCCGTCCTGGAAGCGGAACGTGGCGATGGCGCTGCCGCGCGTGGCGCTCGCCCTGGTGCTGGGGACGGTCATCTCCACCCCGCTGACGCTGCAGGTGTTCAGCAAGGAGATCGACGCGACGGTCGTGACGATGCAGGCCGAGGCGGCACAGGAGTTCAGCGCCGGGCTGGACGCCGACCAGCGGTACGCGCAGATCCCGGTGCTGTCCGAGCGGATCGCCGAGTCGCAGGCGGTGCTCGCCGGTGGGCGCACCGCCGACCCGAACGCCGGCCCCACCGTCGTCGCCGCGCAGGCCGAGCGGGACGCCAAGCGCGCCGCGTACGACGCCGCCGTCGCCCGGTACGACGAGCTGCAGGCCAAGGCGCAGTGCGAGCTGGACGGCACCTGCGGCTCCGGCCGGCCCGGCACCGGCGACGCCTACTTCTCCGCCGCGGCGGCCGCCGCCCAGCAGGCCACCGTGCGCGACCGCGCCAAGGCCGAGCTGGACGACGCCGACGCCGCGCTGCAGCAGACCCGGACGACGGCCGCCCAGGACGCCGCCAGCGCGGATGCCCGCGGGATCGCGCTGGCCCGGACCGACCTGGCCGCCGACTCCGCGGAGCTCACCCGGCTGACCGATGCGCGCAACGCCGAGCAGGCCGCCTTCGACGCGGAGAACGGTGAGAGCGACGGCATCCTGGCCCGGCTGGAGGCGATGGACCGGCTCGGCGAGGAGCGGCCGATGATCGGCACCGCGCACCTCATGCTGTTCCTGCTGTTCCTCTGCATCGAGGTGCTGCCGGTGCTGGTCAAGGTGATGCTCAACTTCTCCCCGCCCAGCGCCTACGACCGGCTGCTGGAGGTGCGCGACGAGGAGGAGGTCGAGGCGGAGAAGATCCGCGTGAACGGCCGGCAGCGGGCGCAGCGGGCCCGCGCCGACCTCGTCGTCGCCGCCGAGACCGACCGGATGGCGCGGGAGATCCTCGAGCGGGAGGCGGCCCAGCGCGAGGAGGCGGCGCGCAAGGCCGCCCGCCGGCGCGCGCGCCGGCTGCCGCGGACCCTGCGGGCGATCTTCCCGGCCCGGGACGGCGCGCCGGCTGCTCCCGAGCTGATCGAGCCGACGCTGGACACCGGCGAGCTCGAGGCGCTGCTCACCGGCTCCTACGAGGCCGGGCTGTACGGCACGTCGTCCCGCGGCACGGACCCGGCCGCGCAGGTGCCCGGCCCCCGGCCGGCCGCCGACGCCGTCCTCGCCGGAGCCGACGACAGCGACCGCTGACCCCAGCCCGCCGACATGGCCATGATGGCGCCCTGCAGGGGCGCCATCATGGCCATTTCTGCTCCCCGACGTGAGTGACGGCACCGCCCCGCTGCGTGCCGGGTCCGGTCGCGTCGGATAGACAGGCAGGCATGACCGAGGTGACGAGCTCCGATTCCAGCTGGCTGTCCCGGGAGGAGATGGACGCCGCCCGGGAGCGGCTGCCGATCCTCTACGTCGACGCGGTGCCGGTGCGGGTCGACGACCACGGCGTCGTCACCTCGGTCGGGCTGCTGCTGCGCATCGGCCAGGACGGCCAGGTGAAGCGGGCGTTGGTGTCGGGTCGGGTGCTCTACCACGAGCGCGTCCGCTCGGCGCTGCTGCGGCACCTGGAGAAGGACCTCGGCCCACTGGCGCTGCCCCGGGTACCGGCCGCGCCGCAGCCGTTCACCATCGCCGAGTACTTCCCGACCCCCGGCGTCACCCCGTTCCACGACCCGCGGCAGCACGCGGTGTCGCTGGCCTACGTGGTGCCGGTGGAGGGTGACTGCGCCCCGCAGCAGGACGCCCTGGAGCTGACCTGGTTCAGCCCCGACGAGGTGCGCGAGCCCGCGGTGCTCGCCGAGCTGGCCAACGGCCAGAGCGCCCTGCTGACCCAGGCGCTGGCCCACCTCGGCGTCTGACGCCCCCGCCCCCCTCCGAGGCACAGGAGGCTCTGCGCGTCAGGCGGGGACGGGCGCGGTGTGCACCAGGTCGGCGATCTGCCGCTTCACCTCGTTGAAGGCAGGTGCGGTGACCTCCCGGTCGGGCAGGTCGACCGGGACGACGGCCTGCACGTGGCCGGGCACGCCGTGCGAGGCGCCTCCGGTCATGACGACGACCCGGTCGGCGAGGTAGACCGCCTCCTCGATCGAGTGGGTCACGAAGACGACCGTCGTCCGGGTCTCGACGTGGATCCGTCGCAGTTCGGCCTGCAGGTCGGCGCGGGTGAGCGCGTCCAGCGCGCCGAAGGGCTCGTCCATCAGCAGCAGCGACGGGTCGTTGGCCAGTACCCGGGCGATGGCGACCCGCTGTTGCATGCCGCCGGAGAGCTGCGCGGGGTACTTCCCAGCGAACCGGGTGAGCCCGACCGCGGCGATGAACCGGTCGGTGACGGCGGTGACCTCGGCCTTGGGCAGCCGCTTGCGGGACGGGCCGTAGGCGACGTTCTCCCGCACCGACAGCCAGGGGAAGAGGCCGTAGTCCTGGAAGACGACGCCGCGGTCGGGGCCCGGCCCGGTGACCGGCTCCCCGCCGACCTCCACCACCCCGGCGGTGGGCCGTTCGAAGCCGGCCAGGATGCGCAGCAGCGTGCTCTTGCCGCAGCCGCTGGCGCCCACGACGGCGACGAACTCGCCGGAGGGGATGGTCAGGTCGACGTCGGCCATGGCGACGACGCCGCCGTCGTAGGCCTTGCTCAGCCCGGCGATGCGGACGTCGGCCATCCGGCCCGCCGCGAGGTGCTCGGTGGTGCTGGGCTCGGTGGTCATCGTCGGCTCCTACTTGATCAGCGGGCGGTCGCGGAACAGGACGCGGAAGAGCAGCGTCAGCAGCCGGTCGGAGACGAACCCGGCGACGGCGATGCAGATCATCCCGACGACGATCTGGTCGGTCTGGACGGTGTCGCGGGCCAAGAAGATGGTGGAGCCCAGGCCGGTGGGGACGCCGGTGGTCTCGCTGAGCACGAGGATCACCCACGCCAGCCCCAGGCCGACCCGCATCCCGTTGACGATCGCCGGGGCCGCGGCGGGCAGCACGACCCGCAGCAGCGTGCCCACCCCTGAGGTGCCGAGCATCCGGGCGGCCTCCAGCAGCCGTTCGGGCACCTGCCGGGCGCCGCTGATCGTGCCCAGCACGATCGGGAAGAACGCGGAGAGGGTGATCAGGAAGATCGATGCCTGGTCGCCGTAGCCGATCAGCAGCGCGACCAGCGGCACCCAGGCAGTGGCGGGGATGGGCCGGAACAGGTTGATCATCGGGTCGAACAGCGCGTGGGTGGTGGCGAACCGGCCCATCAGCACACCGAGCGGGACGGCGATCGCCGTCGCCAGCGCGAAACCGGAGAAGACCCGCAACGCGCTGGCCGGGAGGTCCTCCCACAGGCCGTTGCTGAAGGCGTTGTCCCCGGTGCCCAGGACGTAGTTGGCCAGCCCTTCGGCGACGTCGGCGGGATAGGGGAGGAAACCCATCCGGATGCCGAAGGGCAGCTCCCACTCCTGGGACCGGCCGACCTGCCAGAACAGCAGGAACAGGACCGGCACGGGCAGCCCGAGCAGCGCGGTGCGCAGTCGGCCGCGCCGTCGGCGGGCAGGCCCGGACGGGACGGTCGGGGCTGCGGCCTCCACGGGGACCGCGGCGACGGTGGTGCTCATGGGGTCCTTCCTCCTCGCGGGTGCGGGAGGGGCGCCGCCGCGGGTGCGCGCCGGCGCCCCGAGGTCACTCCGCCGGGGCGAACTGCGGGTCGACGATGTCGGCGATCGGCGGTGCGTCGTCGATGAGCTCGAGGTCGGCCATCTGCCCGGCGAGCGCCTCTACCTGGTCCTGGTACTCCTCGCTGAGGTCGGAGCGGAGCCAGAAGTTCTCCAGCGCCGACTCCAGGACCTCCTGGTCACCGCCGAACTCGCTGACCATCTCCGGCAGCCACTCGTCGACGTTGTCGCTCATGTAGGCGGTGGTCGCGGCGTGCGTGTCGACGACTGCCTGCACCAGCTCCGGGTCGTCGGCGACGAGCTCACCGGTGGTCGCCAGGCCGATGTTCACCCGGCCGATCTCCGTCGAGTACGGGTCGGCGATCTCCGTGCCGCCGGCGGCCTCGGCCAGCGAGACGCCGATCTCCACGCCGAAGAAGGCGTCGACCGAACCGCTGGTGAAGGCAGACGCCATCTCCGCGGCCGGCACGCTCACCAGCTCCAGGTCGGCCGGGTCGATGTCGTTCTCGGCGAGCATCAGCCGCAACGCCACCTCCGGGGCGCTGCCCTGCACGTAGCCAACCGTCTTGCCCACGAGGTCGTCGATGGTCTCGATGCCCTCGCCGCCGAGGAAGCCCCAGCCGCCGTCGGCCGCCGAGGCGACGATCGTCAGGTCCCGGTCCTCGGCGATCGAGGAGATGGTGGAGGTCATGCCGGTGATCGCGAAGTCCACGGTGCCGGCGACGAGCGCGTCGGACAGGGCCGGGGTGCTGTCCAGGGTCACGACCTCGAACTCGACGCCGTCCACGGCGTGCTCCTCGTAGAGGAACGGCGCGTAGAAGTGCGGCTGCCCGCGCAGCGTGCCGATGGTGACCGTCTGGGTCTCGCCGCTGCCGCCCGCGGCGGCGTCCGCGGAGTCGGAGCCACAGGCGGCGAGGGAGAGGACGGTCGCGGCGACGGCGGTGCCGGCGATCGCGCGGCGGACGGCGGTGGGGCTCAACGGGTCTCCTCGGAGGTGGCGGGCTCGGTCGCTGAGCACTCAACGGGCCGTCTGCGCGCGCTCCGTGTCCGGGCTGTAACGAGTCGATGAAGTGACCGTCCCGTGACGTCCGCTCGCCGCGGCATCCGCCTGGTCCATGGGCGTCTCGTCCCGGGGGAGGCGTCAGGCGGGCAGGGGCACCTCGCCGTACTCGGCGACCGGGACCTCGGCCGGGGTCGGCGGCAGGCCGATGCCCGGGGTAGGTCCGCGGAAGTTCGACAGCCACCAGCGCCAGTCCGGGGGGAGCAGGTCGAACGGCGCCGCGACGCCCAGCTCGCGGGCTGCCCACACCGGCCAGTGCGGGTTGGACAGCGCCGGGCGGCCGATCATCGTGACGTCGATCTGCTCGCCGGGATCACCGAGTCGGCGGTCTGCGGGACGCCGAGGTTCCAGCTGGTCGCCACCGGGAGGCCCACCTCGCGGCGCACCCGAGCGGCGCGGGAGGCGAAGCCGGCGGGCTCGTTGAAGAAGTGCGGGTCGACCATGCCGTCGGTGTTGCCGCCCATGCTGAGGTCGGGAGGTCAGCCCGTGCTCCTTCATCCAGCCGATCGCCTCGATGGAGTCCTCGAACTGGACGCCGGCGGGGTGGAAGTCGTCCGAGCCCAGCCGCATGGTCAGCGGCAGCCGCTCGGGCCACACCTCCCGGACGGCGTCCCGCGCCTCGAGCAGGAACCGGGCCCGGTTCCGGTTGCTGCCGCCGTAGGCGTCAGTGCGCTGGTTGGCGAGCGGGGAGACGAAGCTCGCGGCCAGGTGGCCGTGGGCGAGGTGCATCTCCAGCCACTCGTAGCCGGCGTCCAGCGCGCGGCGGGCGGCGTCGGCGTAGCTGCGGTGCAGCGCCTCGATCTCCTCGACGGTCAGCTCGTGCACCGGGAAGGAGTGGTCGCCGCCGGCGGGGACGGCAGAGGGGCCGACGGTCCGCCAGCCGTCGGGGTGGTGCGGCGGGAGCGCCTTCCAGCTGCCCTGGGCGTTGGTCTCCTGGTGCGGCGGGACCTCGCTGCCCTTTCGGCCCGTGTGCCCGAGCTGGATCGCCGGGACGGCGCCGAACCGCTTGATCATCGACGTCACCCGGGCCTGACCCTCGACCTGGGCGTCGGCCCAGATGCCGGCGGCGGGAGGCGCGGCCGCGCGGAGAATGCCCGGGGTGTTCCGGGACGGTCGTCCTGTTACTGCTCGGACACGCAGCGTCGATGTCCGCGCTCTCACGGATTCGTGGCGGTCTCGGAACGACGGTGGACCCTTACCGGGCGGTCGTGGTGCCTCCACCATCCTGGGCATGACGTCAGCAGAGGTGGTCGGCAGCCGGGTCTCCCGTCGCGAGCGCGCCCGCCTCCTCGTGGTGCTCGACGGGGCCACGGGCGGTGCGGCAGAACTGGTCCGTGCGCTGCGGGACGCGGCGCGGCAGGAGGGCAGCGTGCTCGCCTGCACCGTCGTCTCCCCGCGGGCGGACGACGTCGAGCGCGAGCTCGCCCGGGCGGCGCTGCAGGCGCAGGTGGCCCGCGCCGAGCAGCAGACCGGGGTGCGGGAGCGCACCGAGACGGCGCTGCTGGACCCGGCGGTGTTCGAGGCGCTCAGCGGGACGGCGCGCGGCGGGTCGCTCGTCGTCGTCCAGGAGCACCGCCGGCGGGTGCTGCGCTCGGCACCGTTGCGACCGGTCGCCTGGCACGCCTGACCGGGCGAGCCGTTTCCCGGGTGTGTCGCCCGGGAAGATCCCGGTCCCCCGAGACAGAGGAGACCGGCCATGCCCACGTGGGCCGTCGTCGTCATCGTGATCGCAGCCGTCGTGCTGCTGGCGCTCGTCGCCTTCGCCGTGGTCCGCCGCAGCAAGGCGGCCAAGGCGCGGAAGGCCGACCAGGCGCGCGAGGCCCTGCGCGACGCGCAGATCCGCCAGGCGCGCGCGGACAAGGAGCAGGCGCTCGCCGACGAGCAGCTGGCCCGCACCCGGCGGGAACGCGCCGAGGTCGAGGAGCGGCTGGCGCTGGCCGAGCGCGAGGCGCAGGAGCACGCCGGCCGGGCGAACGAGGACCGCTCGGCCGCCCAGCAGCTGCGCGCGAAGGCGGAGAAGCTGGCGCCGGGGGTGTCCGAGCGGGATCTGCAGGGCGCCGACGGCCGGCACCGGGCCGAGGAGGACCCCCAGGTCGACGGCGACCCGCGGGGACCTGGCGACCAGCAGGAGCACGGCGACCACCGGCCGAACGTGGTCGGGCAGCCGAACGTGACCCAGCCGGTCGCGCACGACGAGCGCACGGACCGGGCCACCCCCTCGGGTGGCGGGGCGACCCGCGCCTGATCCCGTCCCGAGCGCCCCGGCTCCCTCGCGGAGCCGGGGCGCTGCCGTCTGCGGAGTGCCTCCCCGGGGACGGTCAGGGCAGAACGATGACGGTCTTGGCGCGGGCATGGCCGGTCTCGACGTGGCGGATCGCCTCGGGGACCCGGGCCAGCTCGTAGGTGCGGTCGACGACCGGGCTGACCGCTCCGGACTCGGCGAGCCCGGCCAGCGCCGTGAGCCGCTCGGTGGTCGGGGTCGCGGTGTAGGGGACGATGCGCTGGCGCAGGAGACGTCCGACGACGGCGCCGGTCGCGATGAGCCTGATGGGGCCGAGCAGGCTCCCGCCGTCCCACACGCCGCCGCCGGCCAGGAGCAGGATCCCGGTGCCGGTCAGCAGGCTGCGCAGGTCCCGCAGCCTCCGGTTGCCGACCAGGTCCAGCACGACGTCGTAGCGCTCGGGGCGCGCGGTGACGTCCTCCACGGTGTAGTCGACGACGTCCGCACCGAGCGAGCGCACCAGGTCGACGTTGCGGGTGCTGCAGACGCCGGTGACCTGGGCGCCGTACGCCCGGGCGATCTGCACGGCGAAGGTGCCCACCCCGCCGGCGGCCCCGTTCACCAGCACCCGCTGCCCGGGCGCCAGGCGTGCGTGGTCGCGGAGGCCCTCCAGGGCGGTGCACCCCGCCAGCGGCATGGCCGCCGCCTGCTCGAAGGTCAGGCCGGCCGGCTTCGGTGCCACCTGATCGGCGGGCAGGCAGGCGAACTCCGCGAACGCGCCCTCGGCCGTCCCGGTCTCGCCGTACACCTCGTCGCCGGGCTGCACGTGCGTGACGTCGGCACCGACGGCCGCCACGACCCCGGCCACGTCCCGGCCGCGGATGCGGGCCTTCGGCCGGCGCAGCCCGAGGACGAGCCGGGCGATCCGTGGGTCCCCGCGCATGACGTGCCAGTCGGCCGCGTTGACCGAGGCGGCGCGGACGTGGACCAGCACCTGGCCGGCAGCGGGGACGGGGGCGTCGACGTGCTGGAGCGTGAGGGTGTCGGCCGATCCGTAGGTGTCCTGGGTGATCGCCTGCATGGCTGCGCCTCTCCGTGCGCGGGACTCCGGGGCGGTCCCGGCGCAGCCGACGTTAGGGCCTGGACCCGGCCAAGATCATCAGGGAGGACCCCGATCCGCACCCCGACTCCTCCGGGGCGGATCAGGCGGGGAGCGGCTCCGGCGAGCGGTGGCGGGACGTCGACACGGTGTGGGCGACTCCGGCGGCCACCACGAGCGCCGCGGCGACAGCGGGGAGCAGGAGCCCGGTCGACGACCCGAACCGGTCGACGACGAACCCGGCGACCGCCGATGCGAGAGCCTGGCCGACGACGACCGCGGAGCCCAGCATCGTCATGGTGGTCGCCGAACGGCCCACCGGGCTGAACCGGGCGGCGAGGCTGAACTGGCTGACCAGGGTCGGCCCGATGCCGCAGCCGAGCACCGTGAGGGCGAGCAGCAGCACCGGCACCGACTGGGCGGAGGCGAACAGGACGGCGGCGGCGAGCATCAGCGACCCGAACGCCAGCCACCGGGCCCGCAGCGTGAAGCGGACCGGGAACGCCGCCGAGCCCAGGGCCAGCGCGGCCGAGCCGATGCCCATGACGCCGTAGAGCAGCCCGGCCCGGTCGCCGTTGCCGTCGTCGGCGAGGAAGCCGGTGAGGGAGGTGAGCGTGGCGCCGAAGAAGAGCCCGACGCCGAGCGTGCCGGCCACCACTGTGAGCAGCGGGAACCGGGCCAGTTCCCGGGCGGGCGCCTGGGCGCCGGCCTGCCCGGAGGTGCCGACCTGCAGGCGCCCGGTCGGGTGCAGGGCGAAGCCGGTGACGAAGACGAGGGTCAGCACCGCGGCGCCGGCGATCGCCAGCCAGGGCGCGACGGCGCTGGCGAGCAGCCCGACGAGGAACGGGCCGACGATGAAGACCGTCTCGTCGGCGGCCGACTCGTAGGCCATCGTCGAGTTGAGCACCTTCTCGCGCCGGTTCGGCGAGATCGCGCGCCGGATGATGGCCACCAGCCGGGTGCGGGACATCGGTGCGATCTGCGGCGCGGAGGCGCCGATCAGCACCGACAGCGCGAGCAGCGCGAGAGCCGGCAGGGAACTGGCGACGACGAACGGGAAGGCGCCGAGCAGAGCCGCGTTGACCAGCCCCACCGGGACGAGTACCCGGCGCTGGCCGAACCGGTCGGCGGCCGCGCCGAGCAGCGGACCGACCAGGGCGGTGCCCAGGCCGGCGGCGGCGGAGTTCAGGCCACCGAGGGTGACCGACCCGCGCTCGGCGACGACGAGGGTGAGCACGCCGACGGTGATCATCGCGTACGGCAGGCGGGCGATGAAGGCGAGCGGGAAGTAGGAGAAGCCAGCCTGCTGGATGAGCTCGTTGCCGGAGCGGCGGGTGTGGAACATGACCTCAGCTGCGGATCGGGCGTGCCGCCTTGCTGCACAGCAGGTAGTTACACACGGGTTGCGGGAACCTCACGACGATAGCCGACGACGGCCACTCTCCGGGGCTGCCGCTCCAGGTCGTCCCCCGCCCGGGATCCCTCGCCGCAACAGCGACATCGGTGAGGGCGCGGTGCGAGCGTGTCCGGGGGCCTCCGCCGGCGGAACGGATGGCTCAGGGGCTCAGCCGGCCTCATCGATGTACGTCCAGTGCCCACTCCGGCTCCGAAATGGGCACTGGACGCGCAGTGCTTCGCGGATTCAGGGACGGCGGAGGGCGGCGGCCGCGGCGAGGGCCAGCTGGGCACCCACCAGCCCGAGCCCCAGCCACATCAGCGCGCCCGGGCCGGCCGTGTGGTGCACGTGCTGGTGGCCGCCCGAGTCGCCGAGCATCTGCGCGTGCAGCACCAGCATCGCGGTGTCCACCAGGGCGGCGAACCGCCACACCGACCCGGTCGGTGACCGCCACAGGTGCCACGCGCACGGCAGGCACGCCGCGGCCATCAGCACCATCACCAGCGACCCGAGCGAGCCGTCGACCAGCAGCAGGTGCACCGCGGCCGACGCCACGGCCAGCCCGGCGGCCACCCGGCCGAGGGCGAGCGCCCTCGGCCGGGCGGCGACGACGGCGGTGGTCACGAGCAGTGCCCCTCGCCGGTCGCACAGTGCGACGACGTGGACTTCGGCACCCCCAGCGCCGGGTTCCGGTCGAAGAAGCCGACCGGCTTGAGCGTGAAGCCGGAGTAGTCGGTGGGCATGACCGGCCAGTCCTCCGGGCGCGGGAAGTGGGTGAGCCCGAAGGTGTGCCAGAGGACGACGTCGGTGTTCTCCACCGGGGCGTCGTCGGCGACGAACGCCGGCAGCCCGCCGTCGCCGGGGTGCTGGTTGACGAAGTCGCCGGCCGGATACCGCTCGGCCGGGTCGTAGGCGGTCACCCAGAGGCTCTTGGTGGAGAAGGTGGCCCGCTTGTTGATCGAGGAGTCGTCGTCGGCGAGCAGCACCGGGGAGTTCTCCGGGTGCAGCGCGTAGCCGACCGGCTGGCCCAGCCGGTTGGTCTTGCCCGGGTTCACGATGTGCCAGGTCCGCCCGACGGTGGCGTCGGTGAGCCGGGCGGCGTCCTGCTCCGTGGTGAGCGGGGTGAGCTTGCGGGTGAACGCGTTGCCGTACGGGTTCTCGGGCGACATCGGCACCCGGACGGCGTCCACCTCGTGCACGGTGTTGTCCACGCCGTCGACCGCCATGTCCAGCCGCGCGGAGAACAGGTGCTGGTGGAACGGCGCGCCCAGGCCGGGAGCGATCTCGGTGGCGTAGGGGTGCTCCTCGCCGCGGTAGGCGGAGGTGAAGACGATCCCGGTGGCCTTGGACTCCAGCTGGATGGTGCCGTCGGTGTAGAGGTACCAGTAGAAGCCGTAGTCGTAGTTGCCGATCGTGGTGAAGAAGCTGATCACCAGCCGCCGAGAGCGCCGGGTCTCGACCATGCCGTTGAACATGTCGGTGTGCTTCCAGGCGACGCCGTAGTCCTCCTCGTGGAGGCAGATGGCGTTCCTGATGGTGCGCGGGTTCCCATCCTCGTCGGCGAGGACACCGTCGAAGTAGTGGATCTCGCCGAGGCAGTCGCAGCCCAGCTCGAGGGAGTTGGTGTACCGGGCGAAGAGGTACTCGCCGGTGTCGAAGTAGTTCTGCCAGAACCGCACCGGCGAGGGGTCGGCGTAGGGCACGACCATCTCCGCGATCGACGCCCGGTGGATCACCGAGCGGCCGTCGATGGAGACCTGGTTGAGGGTCAGGCCCTCGCGGGCGTCGAAGCCGACCCGCACCTCCCAGCCGGCCCAGCGGATGACGTCGTCGTCCACGGTGAAGCTGCGGCCCTCGGGCTGGGTGATCTCGATGGGCTTGAGGTCGCGAACGGCGTGCGGGTGGGTCTCCTGGTCCAGGTCGGCGCGCTCGGCCGGGATGGGTAGGTCGAAGTGGTCCTGGACGTCGATCGCCACGCCGCGGGTGATGTCGACGAACGCGACGACGCCGTCGACCGGGTGCGCCCAGGGCAGGTCGGCCTCGTCGGCCTGGTGGAAGCCGAGCACCCGGACGACGCGGGTGCCGAACTCGTCGGGGAAGTAGGAGCCGGCCGACAGCGGCACGCTGCGCACGTTCGCGACGTCCAGGCCGCGCTTGGCCATCGCGGCGACCCAGCGCTCGTCGGCGGCGAGGATGGGCTCGATCGCCTCGAACTCGGCGTCCAGGATCGGCACCTGCCCGTCGACCAGGGCGTCGATCGGCGTGTTCTTCTCGACCAGGCCGGCCGTGATCGACACGGTGAGGTCGGCGCCGTTACCGGTGGCGCGGTCGAGCAGCAGCACGCGGGCCCGGCGCTCGATCGGGTCGCCGGGCTGCCAGGCCAGGACGACGTTCTTGTGCGGCTCGTCGAGGCCGACGTAGACGAACTTGGTCGACTCGGTGACCAGGCCGGCCGCGGCGACGATCTCGCGGATCGCGGTGAACTCCTCGGCGGAGAGCCGGGAGAGCGGGTGGGTGGCGGTGCTGACGGGTGCGGTCATCGTCATGGGAGTGCGGGTCCTTTCCGGGTTGATCAGTGCGAGAGGTCGGTGTCGGTGAGGGCGGCGGCCTGCGGGCGGGCCTTCGCGAGCACCGGGCCGGCGAGCAGGCAGGCCAGCAGCAGGACGCCGGCGCCGACGCCCAGCGCCGTCGACTCGCCCATCAGCAGCGGCAGGTTCTGCACGAGGACGACGAGGATGGCGGCGAGCCCGAGGAAACCGAGCCCGGGGGCGATCAGCGTCTGCCAGGGCCGGGTGTCGACCCTGGTGCGGCGGAAGAAGACCAGCACCGCGGTGCAGGTGAGCAGCATCAGCCCGACGATGCCGACGGTGGCGATGCCGGACAGCCAGGTGAAAACCTCCAGCACCGGGTCCAGGCCGGCGACCGCGCAGACGACCATCAGCGCGCCGCTGATCACCGTCTGGGTGAGCGAGGCCGACGCCGGGGAGGCGTGCGTGGCGTGGGCGTTGCCGAGCCGGCTGTGCAGCACGCCGGTGTTGCCGAGGTTGAAGTAGTAGCGGGCCAGCACGTTGTGGAAGCTCAGCGCGCAGGCGAACAGGCTGGTCACGAGCAGCACGTTGAGCACGTCGGCGACGACGGTGCCCAGGTGGACCTCCGTCGTCTCCACCACCATGGAGCCCGGGTCCGCGGCGGCGCGGGCCACGGCGGCCTCGTCGCCCCAGGCGGTCACGATCGCCCAGCTGGAGACGGCGTAGAAGACGCCGATGATCGCCAGCGCCAGGTAGGTGGCGCGGGGGATGGTGCGCTCGGGGTCGCGCGCCTCGTCGCGGAAGACGGCGGTGGCCTCGAAGCCGATGAACCCGGCGATGGCGAACATCAGGCCCAGCGCGGGGGAGCCGCTGGTGATCTCGGCCGGGGAGACGATGCCGGCGGAGAAGCCCTCGGGGCCGCCGCCCTGCCCGACGACCGCGACGTCCAGGACGACGACGATCGCGATCTCGGCGATCAGCAGCAGGCCGAGCACCTTGCTGGACAGGTCGATGTGCCGGTAGCCGAGCACCCCGATCAGGGCGACCATCGCCAGCGTCCACACCCACCAGGGCGGGGAGGCGACGCCGTAGCGGTCGAGCAGGTCGCCGATCGCCTGGCCGATGTAGCCGAGCACGGCGCCCTGGATGGTGATGTAGGTGAGCAGCGCGAGCATCGCCGCGCCCAGGCCGAGCGGGCGGCCGAGCCCGCGGGAGATGTAGGAGTAGAAGGCGCCGGCCTGCGGCACGTGCGGGGTCATCGCGACGAAGCCGACGGCGAAGAACAGCAGGATGACCGCGCTGATCGCGTAGCTGGCCGGGTAGCCCGCGCCGTTGCCGATGAGGATGCCGATCGGCACCGACCCGGCGATGACCGTGAGCGGCGCGGCGGCGGCGACCACCATGAAGATGATCGCGCCGACGCCGAGTGAGCCGGTGAGGCTGCGGGTGGAGACGGCGCTGGGCTTGCTGCCGACGGACGACGTCGGCGCGCCGGTGGCGGGCGGGTCGGAGATGGCCAAGGCTGGGCTCCCGGGTCGGGCGGCGCCCCGGTGGCGTCGCGTTGCCCGCAGACCCTGGTCGCGGCCGGTTGCCGCGGCGTCTCCCGTCGCTGACGTTCTGCCGCGTGCTGAATGAGAGAGCCGCGACCGGGCTTTCTCATTCGGGGTGCGACCGGTTGGGGGTTGCGACGTAACACCGGCGCAAAGCCGGGCTGCCTACCCTGCGGCGTTCCCTACCTGCCAGGAGGCGCCCCCGTGCACCGTCTTGCCCGTGTCTCCCCGGTGGCCGGCCTACACCGGCGGCGGCTGTCGTTCTGGGAGGTGCTGGCACAGTCGGTGTCGGCGCTGGCGCCGTCGGCGGCGATGGTGACGACGCCGGCGATCGTGCTGGTGCAGAGCGGCGCGGCGACGCTGCCGGCGTTCGCCGCGGCCACTGTGCTGGTGCTGCTGGTGGGCTGGTGCATCACGCAGTTCGCCCGGCGGATGGCCGCGGTGGGCGGTGTCTACACCTACACCGCGCGTGGGCTGGGCGCCTCCGGGGCGGTGGTCGGCGGGTGGTCGCTGGCGATCGGCTACGCGGCGGTGTCGATGTCGGCGCTGGTGGGGTGCGCCCTGTACCTGCGGGCGCTGCTCGGGCTCTCGGGGACGTCGGCGCTGGCCGTGCTGGTGCTGCTGGTGGGCGGGCTGGCCGGCTGGTGCACGGTCCGCGGCATCCAGCTCTCGGCGCGGGTGGCGCTGGCACTGGAGGTGGTGTCGATCGGGCTGGTGCTCGCCGTCCTCGCCGTCCTGCTGGTGCGGGTGTCGCCGGCGGCCGGCTCGGCGGCGGCGGTGGTCGACGGGGACGTGCGCTGGGGCGGGCTGGCGATCGGCGTGGTGCTGGGCGTCGTCGGGTTCATGGGCTTCGAGAGCGCGAGCGTGCTCGGGGTGGAGGCGCAGCGGCCGCTGCGCGCGGTGCCGCGCGCGGTGCTGTGGACGCCGGCGGTGGCCGGGGTGCTGTTCCTGGCCGGGACGGCGGCGCAGGGGGTGCTGCTGCGGGCCGCACCGCTGGAGGTGCTGCTCAGCCCGGTGCCGGTGGGCCGGCTGGCGGCGCAGATCGGGCCGGTGGCGTGGGCGCTGGAGGCGGGGATCGCGGCGTCGTTCTTCGCCTGCGTGACCGGGTCGGTGAACGCGCTGGCCCGGGTGCTGTTCTCGATGGGCCGGGAGGGGGTGCTGGCGGCGTCGCTGGGCCGGACGCACCGCCGGTTCGGGACGCCGTTCGTGGCGCTGCTGCTGGTGCTGCCGCTCGTGGTCGGGGTGCCGTTCGTCGCGCTGGCCGCCGGTGCCGGTGGGCGGGCGGTGCTGACCGGGACGCTGACGGTGTCGGCGATCGGCTACGTGGTCGCCTACGTGCTGGTCTGCGTGGCGATGCCGCTGTTCCTGCGCCGGATCGGGGAGCTGACCCGCGCGCCGCTGGTCGGCGGGATCGCGGCGGCGGGGCTGTGGTCGGTCGTGCTGGTGGTGGCGGTGAGCGGGTCGGGGTGGGTGGACGGTCGGCTGGCGGCGCTGGTGTACCTGGGCGCGCTGGCGCCGGGGGTGGCCTGGTTGGGGTGGCTCCGTTTCCGGTGGCCCGCGCGGTTGCGGGGGGTGGGCGTCTACGACGAGCCGACGGTGGCCAGCGTGCTGCCCGGGTCGCTGGCGGCCTGATGGCGGTGTCGGACGCGGGGCTGACCGGGCGGCAGCCGAAGGCGGTGCAGAGCGCGCTCGCGGTGCTGGAGTGCGTGGCGCGGATGGGGGCAGGGGTGACGGCCAAGGAGGTGGCCGAGTCGCTGTCGATGCCACCGGCGACGGCGTACCGGCTGCTGAACCTGCTGGTGGGGGAGGAGTACCTGGTGCGGCTGCCGGACCTGCGCGGGTTCGCGCTGGGCCGGAAGGTGGCCGGGCTGGCGGGTGCGATCGCTCCGGTGCGCGTGCCGCAGGCGGCGCGTGAGGTGCTCGCCGAGCTGCGCCGGGAGGTGCGGGCCGGGGTGCACCTGGTGCTGTACACGGCGACGACGCTGCGGGTGGCCGACATGGACCCCGACCTGCCGCTGCAGGACCCGGCGGCGGTCGAGCGGCACCTGCACGCGACGGCGGCGGGAAAGCTGCTGCTGGCCGAGCAGCCCGAGTGGCGCGATCTGCTGCCGCCGAGCCGGCTGACCCGGTTCACGCCCGCGACGGTGACCCGGCCCGACCAGCTCGATGCCTGCCTGGCCGAGGTGCGGGCGCACGGGTGGGCGGCGCAGACGGGGGAGCTGCACGACTGGGTCGCGTGCGCGGTGGCCCCGGTGCGGTCACAAGCCGGCGAACTGGTGGCGGGCGTTGCGGTCAGCGGCAGCGGAGCGGCTCGCGACGACACCCTTGGCGCAGCCCACGTGTCGGCAGCGGCGCTGGTGGCCCTGCTGACGTGAACGACGGACGCCGGCCAATCGGCTCAGTGGCTCGGCGGCCGACGGAAAGACACTCAACACTGCGCCGGTATGTCCCCTCCAAAGGAGGGAGCCAGCTTCAGGACACGGCTGGGGTGCCGATCACTTGGTGCAGCCGCTTCATGGAGGCTCTGACATCGGGGGGATCGAGTTGGCTACTGCGCGGCCGAAGGAACAGCAGCCGAAGGGGCCCGCGCGCGAGAAGGTGGTGGATCCGCAGCTGCTGGCTCCCGGAGTGCAGCTGACCCCGGCTGACAACCTCGCCGACGACGGTCGATTCGTGAAGCGGAGCCTGTTCGCTCTGCCCGCGGCCATTGCCGCGGTGCCCTTCTCCGACGACCTCGGTTTGCCGATCGGCGTGTTCGTGGCCGTGCTGTGCGCGTGGTCCATCGCTGCTGCGGTCAGCAGACGGGTGCGCGGGACCTCAAAGGGGCTTCGCACGCTCCACCTGCCGCAGAAGTGGTACGACAGCAAGCGGTCTGATCTCGACGATCTGCGGCCGCCGGACTTCTCGTTCGACACGGGGACGCCCCCCCGCGGTGGCTGGGGGCCAGAGGTGAGCGCCGCGATCGCTCTGTTGCGGCGGGGCCGGTCGATGGGACTCGGTTCGCGGGCTCCCCATGGTTCCCTCACCAGAGAGATGCGTCAGGCCTGGCGCATGGAGGCAGCCGTCGTACTGGCCGCAGTCGCCCGGATTCAGGAACAGCGGGCCCGCCAGACGGATCGGGACGATGCGGCGATCGCCGCCGCCGTCCGCGACGTGCAGTCCGAGGCCTTCGAGCTCATGCACATCTGGGACTCCGGCGACGGAGCCGATCGGCTGGTGTCGGTGGACGACCGTTCGAGGTCAGACCGGTCAACGGCTCCGGCGAAGCGTCGGATCGGCCGTACGGGCGTGGTCGCCGTCGTGGTCGGCGCCCTGGTACTCGGCGTGGCAGCGACTGCGACTGCTGTACGGCTGGCCAGGGCGAACAGCAGTGTGGAGGCCCAGGTGGTCCGGATCGTCGACGGGGACACGGTGGACGTCTCGGTCGATGGCGATGAACGGCGCGTCCGACTGCTGAACGTGAACACGCCGGAGTCGGTCGACCCGAACAAGCCGGTGGAGTGCCTGGGTCCAGAGGCGAGCGACGCGCTCGCGGACCTGCTTCCGGTGGGATCAGCCGTGACCCTGCAGTACGACGAGGAGCGCACCGACCGGTACGGGCGCGACCTGGCCGGCGTCTTCCGCGGCGACATGCTGGTCAATGCTGAGATCGCCCGGCTGGGCCTGGGTGTGGCCATGGTCGTGGGTGGCAACGACCGCTTCTACGCCGACGTGCAGGCCGGCCAGCGCGAGGCGGTGTCGGCCAAGCGTGGTCTCTATGCGCCGTCCATCGAGTGCACCATCCCCGCCCAGATGGCCGCTCTGGAGGACGCGGCTGCAGACGCCACCAGCAGTGCGCCACCGGCCAGTGGCATGCCGGCAGAGTTCACTGCCCACGGCATGGAACTGGCCGGCGTGGTCGCCCTGGCGGTCGCCCTCGCCGAGGTGCTGGACGGCGACCGCAGCGCCTTCCCCCTCGCTGCTTTCACGGCGGCCAGGATCGGAGACCTGGCAGCTCAGGTCCGGCACGTTCGGAGCGAGGTCGGCCAGGCTCGCGCGACCAACGACAGCTCTCTGGCCAAGGCGGAAGAGCGCGTGCGTCAGGAAGCCGAGGCCGCGCGTCTCGCCGAAGAGGCGGCTCGCGCGGAGGCCGAACGCGTGGCCGCCGAGCAGGCAGCCGCCGAACGTGCAGCGGCTGAGGAAGCCGCGGCCGCTGCCGCCAGGCGACAGCAGGCCGCCCCGCCGCGCGCTTCGAGCCCGACCGCCGCCCAGCCGGCACCGGCACCTGCGCCGGCACCGGCGCCTGCACCAGCGCCCGCGCCGGGTGGCGGCGACAAATACACCGGCTGCCGTGCCTACGGCTCGAACGGCACCTCGATCGACGACCAGGGCCGCCGCTACACCAAGATCGACTGCACGACGAAGCAGCCCATCGGATGACTCTCCTGCCCACCGAAGCACTCCCGAGAAGAGAACCCAGATTGATCAAGCAGGCGCCGCGCATCACCTTCACTGCGCTGACGTTGCTGTTCGTCGCCGGCTGCGGACAGTCGCAGGCGTCGTCCACCGCCGAGGCACAGATCTCTTCGACGTCCTCGGAGGCAACGTCCACCACGGCCGAGACGGCGACACCGTCTGTCTCCGCTGCGACCGAGTCATCGCCGGCGGCGGATGAGGCGCTGCGTACCGCGGTGCAGGGGTATTCGGACGCCTTCCTGGGCGGCGACCCGGCGACCGCCTACGACTACTTCTCGGCCCGCTGTCAGGAGCAGGTGTCGCTGAGCTACTTCACCGGCATCGTCATGGCCGCCACGCAGGTCTACGGCGTGGCGCTGCTGATCACCAGCTACGACGCCGAGGTGTCGGGAGACCTGGCGCGGGTGTCCTACACCTACGACGTGACGGCCCTGGACCAGGCGGCAGAGCCGTGGGCCCGGGAGAACGGTGCCTGGAAGCAGGACGACTGCTGACCGCCGCTGCTGGCTGAGCATGGCCGATTCCCTGCGCACAGTCCGGGACAACAGCCGAGGAGGATCACCGGTCGGCGCGGCCAGCGTCCACGGCGTCCACGATCTCGTCGACAGCGATCCCTCTGTCCGGGAGCGCTGCCAGGAGCGTCGGGTCGTCCGCCCGCCGGTTGACATCCGCCAGTTCGCGGATCGCGACCGCGCTGACCGAGGCGTGCTCGCGTTCGGCCAGCCGGGTCAGCCGCCCGATCACCTCGGCGGGAACGTCGCGCAGGTACAGGTCCGGCATCAGGCGATCGTGCACGGATGAGTCGGGCTGCGCATCCACCTTTCAAGACCCAGGCCACGACCGCCGGGTGAGGAGCGGAACGGCGGTGCGGCCGTCGAGGAGGTGCAGGCTGCAGTCGATGCCGTCGCGCCCGCGCACGATCGACTTGATCGCGGCACACCAGGCGGCGTCGTCCGGGGTGGGCGTTGCGGGCCCGGGCCGCTCCAGGCACATCGCCAGGTGCAGATCCGCCCGGTCGACGTGCTCAGCGTCGACCACGACGGCGTGCAGGTCGGCGAGGGCGCCGATCACCACCCGGTCGGGCTCGGCCGGGAGCTCCTCGACCGGGATGAGCAGGTGGACCATCGTGCCGTCACTCCGCAGCCAGGCGAGGAACAGCCGGCGTTGGTACGGCGGCCCGTCCAGGTGCAGGAGTCCGCGCCACCGTTCGGTGAGCTCGGCGTCGCTGGTCACCGGGATGTCGGGGTGCGGTCGGGTCTCCATGGCGGAGGACTCTGCCGCGCACGGGCCTCTCGCCGCTGGCGTCGTCCACAGGCGGAGTGGGGCGGTGCCGTTGACTGGTGGCATGGACGACGTTCCCGCAGCGCTCCGGTCGACGCCGATCTTCCTGGAACGGGTCGGGGCCGAGCTCCCGGCGGTGCCCGGGCTCTACGCGTGGTGGGCGCCGTTCGGTGCGCTGCCGGGCATTTCCGGACCCCGGCACCCGGAGGCCGGCCTCCAGCTGCTGCACGTGGGGATCGCGCCGAACGGGTCGGCGTCGCAGGCGACACTGCGCAGCCGGGTGGTGGGCGACCACATCCGCGGGACGACCGGCTCGTCGACGTTGCGCCGCACGCTGGCCGCGCTGCTCAGCGACCAGCAGGGCTGGCGGAGCCGGTGGACGACGCGGCCGGTGCTGGTCAACGCCGACGAGCTCCGGCTGTCGGCGTGGATGGGGGAGAAGCTGGCGCTGACCTGGACCGAGCACCCGCAGCCGTGGACGGTCGAGGCCGCGGTGATCGCCGAGCTGGAGCCGCCGCTCAACCAGGCCGACAATTCGGCGCACCCGTTGCACTCGTTCGTGCGGGAGGCTCGGAAGCGCTGGCGCGAGGCAGCGAGGGCAGGGCAGGGGTCATGACCGAGGCCACGGTGATCGCGGCGTTCCGTGCCGACCGCTGGCCGATCAGCCCCCGCTGACCAGCTCGGCGAAGACGATCACGTTGTCCAGGTAGTCACCGGACTCGTCGTCGAAGGCGCCGCCGCAGGTGATCAGACGCAGCCCGGCGTGGTCGATGTCGCCGTAGACGGCGGCGGTGGGGAATTCGTCCTTGCCGTGCTCCTCGACCCGGTCGACCCGGAAGGTGGCCACCGTGCCGTCGGCCCGCTCGATGACGACCTCGTCGCCGGGGAGGAGCTCCCGGAGGCCGTAGAACGCGCCCGGCTCGCCGTGCCAGTCGACGTGACCGGCGAGAACGGCCGGCCCCAGCTGTCCTGGGGTGGGGCTGCCCTCGTACCAGCCGACGGGGTAGGCGCCGGGCGGCACCTCCAGGGAGCCGTCGCGCTCCAGGCCGAGTTCCATGACGTCGGACGTCACCCCGAGCGCGGGGATCTGGATGTGCACCGGGGGGCTCGCCGGCAGCTGCAGGACGGCGTCCGGCGTCGACGGTTGAGGTGCCGCGCTGGGGACGCCGGCCCCGGCGGTCGCGGCGACCGCGACGGGGGCGTCCAGGCGTGCGGAGCTGGGTGCGCCCTGGGGGAGGAACAGCACCGCGCTGAGTCCGGCGACGGCGAGCGCGGCCGACGTGCCGGCCCACACCCGCGGTGCGGTCGATCGGGGTGCACGGTGCCGGGAGCGGTCGTACCGCGTGACGCGCGGTCGGTCAGCGGTCGGGTAGGGCGCCTCGGTGGGCTGGTGGTCGACCAGCGGTGGGGGATAGGCCCCGGTGATGCGCACCGGGCCACCGGTCCGGGTCTCGGTGAGACCCGGACCGGTGGCCCGGAATGCGCGGTGCTGCACGCAGGTGGCGTCAGGCGGTGGTGCGGGAGCTGCGACGCGCGGCCAGCGCGGCGCCACCGGCGCCGGCGAAGGCGAGGCCACCGAGGACGTACGGGAGGACGCTGCCGTCCTCCGCGGCGCTGCCGTCACCGGCCGCGACGGCGCCCTGCGGAGTGGTGGTGACCTGACCGTCGGTGGTGCCGTTCGTACCCGCCGAGACGGTGACCGAGCCGCCGTTGCTCGGCAGCGTCTCGCAGGCGATCTGGTCGTCGTCGTCGTCGAGCTGGTTCGGGTCGCTGGTGTCCTCGTTGAAGACCGCCTGCGCCTCTTCCTGGTACGTGTAGTCGGAGCAGTTGTAGACGTCGGCGGCGAGCGCGGTCCCGGCCATGGGGATCGACAGACCCGCGAAGAGCACGGTGGCGACGGCGGTGCTGCGGAGACGCATTGGTTTCTCCTGTGGAGTAGCCCGGTGTGTGCCCTGAGCCTGGCGTGGTGGCGCGACCAGGCCAGGGCAACAAGCCGAGCGTGTTCCGATATCAAGGGCGCACGGAATTGGCAGGTCTTGTTGTATTCGCCATCGACACTGCTCGTTCCGAGCGGACGGCCGACTCCCGGGGTTGCGAAGACCAGGGCTGAGGGGCCACGTGCAGTCGGTGGCCTCTCAGCGTGGCGATCAGCTGCGGATGACCGCGGTGCCGATCGTCTTGGTGGGGAAGCCCAGCGTCTGCACGACCGTGGAGATCCCGGCGTTGGCGGCGCCGGCCACGACCACGATGACGTCGTCCGGGGTGCGCAGCGTCGTCACCAGGTCGTCGTCCGGGATCTGCTCGATGTCGGACGCCTGCGCCTCGTCGAAGGCGGCGGCACCGGGGTGGTTGGAGAAGACGGCGGTCGACTCACCCCGGCCGGCGGCGCGCAGCGTGCCCGCCGTCCGGCCGCTGTGCTCGGCCAGGTACTCGCGGACGTCCTGCTTGGACATGCCGTGCTTTGCCAGCAGCTGCGCGTGCTCCGGGCCGATGACGACGCCGACCCGGCGGAACCGGCGGGTCATCGACCCGATCCGGCCGCACGTGTCGGCGATGTCGTTGAGCACGGCCTTCGGGTCGCCGGTGTTGCGGTTGTCGACGTGCTCGGTGCTGCGGGAGTGCAGCGCCGACACGGTGCTCACGCCGGCGTCGTGCCCGAGGGTGACCGACAGGGGCTCCCAGGGGCTCTCCTCCTCGTTCTCCGCGATGCAGAGGGAGAACTTGCCGGGGAACCCCTGGGTGGCCTGGTCCAGCTCGTGCGGGCGGATGCCGTAGGCGTTCATGATGATCAGCCGCAGCGCCCGGCCGACCGTGGCGTTGGCCCGGAAGCCCGGCCCGAAGACGTTGCCCTTGCTGTTGAAGGCGAGCTCGGTGCGGACGGGTCCGTTGACGACGAGCAGCGGGCCGCCGCCGGTGGTGCTCTGCCAGCCACCGAGGCCCGGCCAGCCCTCGTCGACCGCGGCCTCCAGCGCGGCAAGGACGACGGGGAAGTGCTCGGGGAGGCAGCCGGCCATGGCGGCGTTGATCGCCGCGGCCTGGACCGTGCAGCCGCGCTTGACCTGCGTCATCGTCCAGACGACCTCGGACGGCGAGCGGTCGGTGTGCTCGAGGAAGCGATACACCAGGCTCGGGATGGGCGGGACGACGGGCAGGCCGTCGGTCCAGCCGTTGGCGTGGCACTCCTCGATCGCGGCGATCAGGTCCTCGGGGGTGAGGCCGGTCTGCTGTTCGGTCACGAGACCTCCCCGCGCAGGATCGCCATCACCTGCGGTGCTGCCAGTCGGGCGTGCTCGGCGATGCCGTCGGCGTCCAGGCTGCTCACCGGGTGGGGGACGACAGCGAACCGGTAACCGGGTGCGCCCTGGATGCGTGCCATGGCGTCGGCGCTCGCCTTGAGTGCGTCCGTGCAGATCGCTGCCGACGGGATTCCGCGCTTCTCCATCAGGATGACGTCGGCCACACTGGCCGCGCTGCAGCTGCCCTAATCACCGACCGCTTCGATGACCAGGTCGCACTCCTGGGCGATGGCGTCGAGCGTCTCGTCGGGCGCCGGCCAGGTGGCGGGGACCGTCTTCCAGATCACCTCGGACGGCGTCAGCTCCGGCTCGACGAGCGCGAAGACCGCCTCCAGCAGCTCCCGGGCGTTGTGCTTGCCGTTGTCCATCAGGACCAGGCGCTTGCCCTGCAGGTCGGCCGGCCGCTGGGCGAGCAGCACTGCCCCGCCCTCGGCCTTGGCCTGCTCGGTCGGGTCCATGAGTTCAAAGCCCACAGCCATGTCCGCCCCCTTGCCTAGTGGTGTGGGTCACGCTAGGCAGCGGCGTCGGGTAGCGCAGGACCTCATCCCGGGTGGTGGAAGAAGTCACCGGGCCGCGCTTCAGCGAGTTGCAGTATGACGTGGGCCCGTGAATAGCGTCCTTCATCAACGGCCCATCGAGTACTCGAATCCGCGCGGAGTCCGTCTCGTCGCTGGGGCGTGACAGCCTGTGTGCATGAGTGACGTGCGGTTCCCGTTCCGCCATATCGTGCCCTTGGGAAGCGAGAACAGGTGGAGTGATCTCCTGGCGACGCTCATTGAGACGGACCCGAGCGCTGTCGCCGACTTGCTGCTCCTTCCCCAAGTTGACGCTTGCAGCGTGCGCGTTCGACGAGAGGCCCCGGGCCTCGGACGTGACCGGATCGATCTCATCATCAGCGTGGATGGCGAGATCCGCTGCGTCATCGAGGCCAAGGTGCTCTCGGGGCTTGGCTATGGCCAGCTGCAACGTTATGGCGACGCCTATCCGGACGTTCACAATCGAGTGTTCGTGTTTCCTGAGCGTCTGCCCGTGCACATCGGCGAGCAGGCCGGCTGGCGAGAGATGACGTGGGAGCAGTTGCTGCGAGGGCTCGCGGTCAGTGAGGATGCTTGGGTTGCGCACACCGCAGGGGAGTGGCTGGCTCACCTC
The DNA here is from genome assembly GCF_054050925.1 of Modestobacter sp. SYSU DS0657. Taxonomy (NCBI): domain Bacteria; kingdom Bacillati; phylum Actinomycetota; class Actinomycetes; order Geodermatophilales; family Geodermatophilaceae; genus Modestobacter; species Modestobacter sp. SYSU DS0657. The sequence goes on from NZ_JBJHAG010000009.1 coordinate 110,790, forward strand.
GAGCGGTCGATGCCTCAGCTCGGCAGCGAGACCCGCTGGAACGACCTGAACGATGGCGAGGACTTCGTGATCGCCATGCGAGCCCGCATGTCGTGGGTCTACCGGCAGCTGAGCCCGGCTGCCCCGATCGGGCATGACCTCGTTGGATCGTCAGCCGGCGTCAGCTGGGTGACTCGGATGTACCTGCCCGCAGCGGCTGACGGGTACTGGATCTATGTCGAGGCGGAGGAGAACCTGCCCGTTCGGGACTTCCCGGCACTCGCCGGCAGGGGGGTCGAGCCTCTTGGCCCCTCGGTCAAGGTGACCCTCCAACAGGCTGGCGTACGGACATCGGCGGGCTTCAACTGGGACTACCTCCTGGCGATGTGGCCCACCATGGCTGCCGCTCGAAGCGACTGGGTTCAGGCGACGGCTCGCCCAAAAGCCGCTCACGACCGTGCCAATTGGAAAGAGATGGTCAACCAGGGTGGTCCTAGGTACCTGGGCATCGGCTTCGGCGACGCACAGGCCAAGGCGCACGGCTCCTGCATGTTCGGCGCACGCTTCCAGCTGCCGCCGGACGTGACGCTGGGGCAGGTGGCTGAGTCACTAACGGCGACGACCGACCTCATGGTCGACATGGCCGCCGTCGCGCCTCCCCTGGTCGAACGGCAGGACGATGCCACCTCGGGCTCATCCGAGGGGTCGTAGCGCGTCACGCGAACAGCGGTCCCACGTGGGTCCCTAGCATCGCCTACGTGTCAGGTGGTCTCTCACTGTTCGGCGATGACCCAACGGACAGGCCGGCTGAGGCGGCGCGCACCGAGGCCCCGATAGCCGACTGGCTGGTTGACCAGCTTCGAGGAGCCCTGGCCGCCCATGACCTGACGACAACCATGGCCGAACGCCAAGCGGCGATCGAGGTCGCGGCTGGGTGTCCCGTCGAGTCCTTGCGGTCCCTCACCCGCGCCGAGGCACTGCGGGTCTTGGAGCAGCTGAAGAACGAACCAGGGGCGCAAGCGCGGTCGGGGTCGTCATGGGATGCCAGGGACGAGGACACCTGGATCGACCGACTTTGACGCGCAGGCTGCGGAGCTAATCAGTTGATGAGGGCGTCCAGTAGCTGCTGGGTCTCCGGATCGGTCGAGTGCAGGTAGACGCCACGGAGACCGCGCGTCAGCAGCACCTTGTAGACGTTGCGCACGAGCAGGTCGAAATCCGCGTCACTGACCCGCTTCGTGTTGCGGAAGTCCGGGTCCCGGTTGGCACTGCGGACGGCGACCCACCGATCTGTGCGCCATACCAGGTCGGGGCCGAGTAGAACGCCGTTCCACTCGTACTCGAAGCCCTGCGCGGTGTAGACGCAGCCGACCTGGCCAAAGCCGCGGTCGTCACTGGCCCACAGGGCGGCCGGCGGGGCGTCACCCACGGAGCGCTCACCTTTGAGGTTCCACGGGCGGGACCAGTCGCCGATCGTCACGTCCGGGACGAGTGACCCGTCGGACCGCGGGTCGCTCCACGGCCAGCAGTAGCCGGCGGCCATCCGAGCGTTCTGGTGCTGGGCCAGCTTCTCCGCGAGTGCTGCCTCCATGGCGGACGGCGAGGCCGCCGTCCGGACCTCGAAGCGTTCGTCCCCGGACCACTTCTCCGGACCCCCCGGAGCCAGACCGAGCAGCCGCTCGACCCATTCGACGTACTCGGCGCTGCCACCACTGCGGTACTGGGTCGCCAGGTCGATCTCGTGAACGTCGATGCCGCGTTCGCGCGCGTGCTTCTCGATGTCCTGGACCGTGCCCATCTCTCCGGGGCGCACGACCTGGTTCTGGTCCAGCAGGAACACCGACACGAAGGCTGCGTCGATCAGCTCGTCGATCTGCCGCTTGTCGCTGCGCAGCTCGGCCTTCGTCCAACGGTTGGCCGAGGTCTCCCGCAGTCGGTGCGCCTCGTCGGCGATCAGGACGTCGAGACTGTTCTTGGCGACGTCCATGAACTGGTTGAAGTACCGGAACAGAGCGGCCGTGCGCGGGGCTCGGCGACCGGCCACCTTGCGCAGCGTCTGGGTGAACGACCGAGAGCCGGTGGCGTGCGCGACGCGGACGCCACGCCGACTGAGTTCACCGAGCAGGGAGAGCGCGATGACGCTCTTCCCGCTGCCCGGCCCGCCCGAGACGATGACGACCGACTTGTGGTCGCCTCCGCGGGCCTTCTCCACCTCATGGAGCACCAGATCGAAGGCGACCCGCTGCTCGTCGAGGAGCACGAACTGCTCGCGCGTGCGGATTTCCTCCGCCGCGACGGCGAGCAGCTGCTTGCTCGGGGCGACAAACGACCGCAGCAACCGGTCGGCGTGGACCGAGGCGTTGGTGGGGGAGAGGCGGTACCGGAGGAAGTCGTGGAAGTCGCCGCGCTCGCGTCCGGTGAACAGGCGGCCCAGCTCGTCCTGCGGGTAGCCGCGGAGCGCACTGATGCGGTCATCGGTCGCGTTGTGCAGGTATGCGGCTCCGGCGAGGACGTCGGTCGTGCCGTGCAGGACGCCGAGGAAGTCGAGCAGGTACTCGCCGTAGTAGCGCACCTGGGCGACCGGGTGCAGCACGGGACGGTCGCCGTACGTCGGCTGGACGACGAGCTCCGGCTCGTCCTCGAACAGGGTTGCCTGCGTCCACTGCTTCAGCTCGAGGACGACGTAGGACGGCCCGCCGCGCCGCGGGTGCTCGCCGGCCAGGATGACGTCGATCCGCTTGCTGGACAGGGGGAGCTGGTACTCGAGCAGCACTTCGACGCCGCCGAGACCGGCTTGCTCGAGGTCGGCGGCGAGAGCGGTGAGGCTGGCGTCCCAGGAGCGCGTCTCGCTGGCTGAGGGCGAGCGGTTCATGCGGTGCGACATCTGAGTCGCCAGCGTGGACGCCAGCGTGCCAGCGTCAGCGAGCGTCTTGAGGCCATGGCCGGACGTGCGAAGAAGTGGCAAGGACCTGTCCCCGGGCAGCACGAATCAACGTGCGGGTGGGGGCATGTCCAGGGATCGGAAGCCAGTCGGGCCGCGTAGTCGTCACCCTAGACGGGACGCTGGTCACATCCGGTGACCGATACTCCAGCGGTGAGCGACTTGGCTGACTTGACCGCCCGGATGCGTGAGTTCACCGAGGTCCGCGACTGGGGTCGCTTCCACGACCTCAAGTCCCTCACGCTCGCGCTGGTGGGCGAGGTGGGGGAGGTCGCCGAGCTCGTGCAATGGCTGCCCGTGGAGGAAGCAGGCGGGACAGCGGAGGGCAGTCATCTGCGTGAACGGTTGGGGGAAGAGCTGGCGGACGTCCTGCTCTACCTGGTGCGGCTGGCCGACGTGGCCGGTGTCGACCTCGCTGCTGCGGCTCGGTTCAAATTGGAAGCAAACAGCCAGCGCTTTCCTGCTGTTACCAACCGGGGCGTCGCTCCCGTCCGCGACTGACGCGGACGTCGGAGTGTCGTTCCACGCTTCTGCCGGCGGCCTCGCATAGTCAACGGGCCGGCGCGATGGGCGTCGACACAGCGAGCACGGCCCAACGGGCTTCCCTCAGGACATGCCCTCACCCGCTGCGAACACCGGACGGCGCGGATGAGTGACGTATTGGGTCGGCTCGATCTCCTTCGAGCAGCGCGACAACTGGCAGATCTGCAAGCGTGAGTCGCTCTTCGGCTCGAACACGCTGACTGCGCTGGGCGCTCGAGCCGGCGACGAGCTGTTCATCTGGGGCTCGCGGCAGGGCTGGCTGGCGAGGTGCCGGGTCACGCAGGACGCGCGCCGACCGGCTGGGGTCGAGGAAGTGCCGTGGCCCGAGCCGGAGCGTTACACCGCGTTGATTCCAATTGAAGTCCTCGATGAGCCAACCACCCCGGTGTTCATGTCGGGATCGGACATCGAGCAGAGCGTCGGTATCGGGACGATCCAGCTCCCTCGCTTCCCACGGATCGACATCCAGCGAGCAGAGCACCTGACAGTCCTTCTGGGGGACGTCTACCAGCGACATGGCGCCCAGGCCGCCGCCGCGTCGGAGCAGGCGAGGAGCGCTACGCCCGAGGATCCGCTGCTCCGCTCCCTGATGGAGCTGAAGGTGGATCGCCAGCTCGGCAAGCCGGCCCCCTACCAGCAGTTGGTGTTGCTCTGGGCGATCAGCAAGGCCGTCCAGGGCCGTCAGCGGGTGCAGCCCTTCTCTGACGCACGGGACGAGCTCGGCACCCTCTTGGCGCCGTTCGCCGTGGGGGAGAGCCAGCCTGAGCCGGAGCTGCCGTGGTTCGCCCTGCGCAAGTCGCCGTGGTGGCAGCTCTTCGGTGAGCCTGCCGGTCCGGTGAGCCGCGGTGGCCGCGACTTCGTGCGCAGCGAGGATCCGGTCGCAGGACTGGCGCGCAACGTGCACGACCGCGTCCGGAGCGACGACGCTTTCCGCGACCGCGCAGTCGAGCTGCTCACCGCACCGCTCGAGGGGCATGCGGCCCTGCCGTCCACGCTCTCCGCGTTGTTCGAGGCGGTGCCACCAGACCTGCCTGAGCGCGGCGAAGGCGGACCAGCCGGTGGCGACGCACCAGCACTCGACGAGGCCCCGGAGCCACAGGCCCCCGACATGGCGAACCGCGGCTACGTCGTCGGTCGGATCTATGACCGAGGTGAGCTGCATGAGGCGGCCCGGGCGGCAGGGCTGCCCTCTGGGAATCGCACGTCCGGGATCACGGTCGTCGGTGAGGATCTCTGCGTCTTCTGGAACCCGTTCAAGGGCCTCTATGCCAACCAGTGGCTCGACGAGCCCCGCGAGTTCACTTACTCAGGAGAAGGAAGCACCGGCGACCAGACGGAGACCGGGGGCAACGCCAGACTGATCGAGCACGAGCAGGACGAGCGGCCGGTCCTGGTGTTCTTAAAGACGCGCCGCGACGGCTCCGCTTGGCTTCACCTCGGGCCCTACCTGGTGTCGGAGCATGCTCGGGGTGACAGCCGGGACACGGACGGAGACTGGCGCAGAGACCTCCGATTCCGCTTCACCGCGCTCGCCGACGTACCGGGCACGGTGCCTGCACAGCTCCCGGACCTTCCGACGGCTCCGCCACCCCCAGCACCCACGGAGGGCGAGCTGTGGGAGGCGCTCCAGCGGCGAAACGAGACTGGCGAGCGTCGTCGAGCGACGAGGATCCAGAGGAACAAGCGGGTCTCTGACCCCTTGAAGACCGACTACGTTATCCAACGGGCCATCGACTTCGGCGGCGCGTGCGAGCTGTGTGGGCAGCATCCGGGGTGGGTGGGCGACGACGGACGACCGCACTACCAGGCGCACCACATTGACCCGGACATCGACCTCGTCGACTGGATCGCCGCACTCTGTGGCACCTGTCACGACCGCATGCACCATGCGACGGATCGCGTGGAGGCCGCAATCGGGCTTCTCGGCACCGTGCAAAAGCGCCAACGCGAATTGGGACGTCCACTCACGCAAGGTCCCGCGCGACCGGGGCCTGCAGCATGAGTCTCCGTCGAGCATCGACGGCTGGGTCGTAGCGGAGCTTCTCGGAGACCCAGTCCGATGCGGCTGCAGTACGGCCCCCCAGGTGTAGCTCCTGGGGATGGTCGATTGCCACGGCCCGCTGTGAGTTCGAGGCGTGCCTGGAGGGACGACGGGCAGGAGGCATGTGGCGTCCGTTGCTCGTGGTGCAGCGGTGGCTACCAGTTGCGAAGCGCCGCCGATTGCAGCTGCCGTGTGCAGTTCCGGGTTGCGAGCTCCACCCCGCGATCAGACCAGTTGGCGCCTCCCAGCCGGAGCGGTGTCACCCGATGGGAGTCAGCGCTGCAGCTCGCCAGGCGAATTTCACTTCGCTGTGTCGCTCGTCGACGGCGCCCTACCGACGGCATCCTGGACCAGCCCGCTGCGACCGGCGCAGCGGACCGGATCGAGGGGTGCGTGTGGAGGGCACGGGGACGCCGATGCTCGACTTCGAGTCGGCGGAGGACGCGGCTCGTGAGCCGGTAGCCGTCGCGCAGCCCGGGCGACCCCGCTGGGCCAGCCTGTCGGCGTTCGTCCTGGACGCGGTCTGGACGCCCGGCACGTCGCACGACCGGGTCGTCGTCCCCCTGGTGCACCGGGTGCTCGGCCCCGCGGCGACGGGGCCGATGGTCACGACCGAGGTGCCCTCCGCCGACAGCCACCCGTTGCCGCGCCTGCTCGCCCGCTTCCCCGACGAGCAGGCGCTGGAGGAGGCGGCGCAGAACCGGCAGCGGACGTCGACCCGCGGTGGCGTGACCAAGGCCGAGGCGGCGCTGCGCTACGCCCGCGCCCTCGTCGCGCACGGCGTGCTGGGCGTGGAGGACCTGCCCCGGCTCCGCGCCGACCCGGCGGCGTGGGCGCGGCTCGACCGGGCGCTCAGCCGCATCCCGGGCGAAGGGCAGCAGGGCGCCCGCCGCAGCCGGTTCTGGCGGCTCTGCGACGTCGACCGGTAGCAGCTCGGTCGCCCAGCGCGTGGCGGCGGCCACCTCAGCCGGAGCAGCGGTGACCCTGGTCTCGGACGGTCCCGCCTGACACGCCCCGGCAACCAACCCGTGGGACCGTGGGGTCCGTGACTGACGCGACCCCCGGCGCCGCGCCGATCCACGAGCCCACCCCCCAGCCCGAGGCCCAGCCTCGCAGCGCCGAGCACGCGCGCCTGGCCGAGTCCGCCGACATGTCCGCCCCGTGGCGGATGTGGGGCCCGTACCTGGCCGGCCGGCAGTGGGGCACCGTCCGCGAGGACTACTCCGCCGAGGGCGACGCGTGGGCGTCGTTCCCGTTCGACCACGCCGTGGCCCGCGCCTACCGCTGGGGCGAGGACGGCCTGGGCGGCATCTGCGATCGCTACGGCTTCCTCAACTTCTCCGTGGCGATGTGGAACGGCCGCGACCCGGTGCTCAAGGAGCGCCTGTTCGGGCTGACCAACGCCGAGGGCAACCATGGTGAGGATGCCAAGGAGCACTGGTGGGCCGTCGACGGCACCCCCACCCACTCTTGGATGCAGTGGCTCTACCGCTACCCGCAGGCCGAGTTCCCCTACGCCGAGCTGCGTGCGGAGAACGCCCGGCGCACCCGCGACGAGCGGGAGTACGAGCTCGCCGACACCGGCGTCCTGGACGAGGACCGGTTCTTCGACGTCCAGGTCACCTACGCCAAGAACGCCCCGGACGACGTCTGCATCGTCGTCACCGCCACCAACCACGGCCCCGAGGCCGCGCCGCTGCACCTGCTGCCGCAGGTCTGGTTCCGCAACACCTGGTCATGGGGCGGTGACAAGCGCCAGGGCCTGCTCACCCAGCTGCTCGCGCCGACGCTGACCGTCAACGGCCTGGAGGCGGTCGAGGCCGAGCACGGTTTCCTCGGCCGGTACGTCCTCGCTGCCGAGGGCGCGCCGAACGTGCTGTTCTGCAACAACGAGACGAACGCCGTCGAGCTCTTCGGCGCCGCGCGCAACGAGACCCGGTACACCAAGGACGGCATCAACCGCCGCGTCGTCCACGGTGATCGCGACGCCGTCAACCCCGCCGACACCGGCACCAAGGCCGCCTTCTGGTACTCCTGGGACTCTGTAGAGCCGGGCGAAACGGTCAGGGTCAAGCTGCGGCTGCGCAAGCCCGACCCGGACGACGCGACGTTCGGCCCTGAGTTCGACGCCGTCCTCGACGAGCGCAAGCGCGAGGCCGACGAGTTCTACGCCGACGTCATCCACCCGAGCCTGTCCGCCGACGACCGGCACGTCGCCCGCCGCGCCTACGCCGGCCTGCTGTGGACCAAGCAACTCTACCGCTACGACGTCGCCCAGTGGCTCGACGGCAGCCCCGACGAGCCCGCGCCCGAGGAACGCAGGCAGCGCGGACGCCGCAACGTCGGCTGGCGGCACCTCGCGCTGGCCGACGTCATCTCCATGCCCGACGAGTGGGAGTACCCGTGGTTCGCCGCGTGGGACACCGCCTTCCACTGCCTGCCGCTGGCGCACGTCGACCCGGCGTTCGCCAAGGAGCAGCTGCTGCTCATGTGCCGCGAGTGGGCGATGCACCCCAACGGCCAGCTGCCGGCCTACGAGTGGGCGTTCGGCGACGTCAACCCGCCGGTGCACGCCTGGGCCGCCTGGCACGTCTACCGGCTCGACGGCTACCGCGACCGCGAGTTCCTCATCCGGGTGTTCACCAAGCTGCTGCTCAACTTCAGCTGGTGGGTCAACCGCAAGGACGCCGACGGCTCGAACGTCTTCGAGGGCGGCTTCCTCGGGATGGACAACATCGCGCTGTTCGACCGGTCCGCGCCGCTGCCGCCGGGCTACAAGCTGGAGCAGTCCGACGCGACCAGCTGGATGGCTTTCTACTGCCAGCAGATGCTGAAGATCGCCCTCGAGCTCTCGCGGTTCGACCAGGCGTGGGACGGCGTCGCGACGAAGTTCTTCGAGCACTTCTTGGCGATCGCCCAGGCGATGAACGCCTTCGGCTCGCACGAGGTGTCGCTGTGGCACGAGGAGGACGGCTTCTTCCACGACGTCCTGATCGCGCCCGACGGGACGACGGAGCCGCTGCGGGTGCGCTCGATGGTCGGGCTGCTGCCGATCCTGGGCGCCACCGAGATCCCGGCCTGGGTGAGCCAGCTGCCGGACGTCGCCGACCGGGTGCGGTGGCTGCAGAGGCGGCGGCCAGAGCTGATGGGCCCGCTGCGCAGCCGGTCGACGCCGGAGGGCCGCAAGATGATCCTGTCGCTGGTCGGCAAGGAGCGGCTGGCGCGGATCCTCGAGCGGATGTTCGACACCGAGGAGTTCCTCTCCCCGTTCGGCATCCGGTCGCTGTCGAAGGCGACCGGGCAGGTGTTCGCCAACGTCGGCGGGCGGGACGTGTCGATCGAGTACGAGCCGGGGGAGTCGCGCACCAAGCTGTTCGGCGGCAACTCGAACTGGCGCGGCCCGGTGTGGTTCCCGGTGAACGTGCTGCTCGCGGACAAGCTGCGCACGCTGGGCCGGCACTACGGCGACTCGTTCACCATCGAGATCCCGACCGGTTCGGGGAAGCGCTGCACGCTGATCGAGGCCGCGGACCTGATCGACAACTCGCTCACCCGGCTGTTCCGGCCGGTCGACGGCAAGCGCCCGGCCGACGGGAAGCGGATCGAGTCCAGCGACTCACCGCTGTGGCGGGAGCACCCGACGTTCAGCGAGTTTTTCGACGGCGACACCGGCGAGGGCCTGGGCGCGACGCACCAGACCGGCTGGACGGCGCTGGTCGCGCACCTGCTCAACCCGCGCCTGCCCGCCGACCCCCGCTGGGCCTGACCCCCTTCGCCGCCCCCGAAATGGCCATTTTGGCGACGGAGGGGGTGCCCGCCGACCCACGTGGGGTGTGACTGGGCGCCGATAGGGTCCCCGGCGTGAGCACTGAGGAGGGCGACCTCGAGCCGAGCATCAACTTCTACACGCGGAAGTGGGTGCGGCCCGAGGACCTGAACGCGCACGGAACGCTCTTCGGCGGCAGCCTGCTGCGGTGGATCGACGACGAGGCCGTGGTCTACGCGGCCATCCAGCTCGGCACGGCCAAGGTGGTCACCAAGTACATCTCGGAGATCGACTTCGTCGGCTCCGCGCGGCTCGGCGACATCATCGAGATCGGGCTGGTCGCCACCGAGTTCGGCCGCACGTCGCTCACCATGCGGGCCGAGGCGCGCAACATCGTGACCGGGGCGAGCATCCTCACGATCGAGAAGGTCGTCTTCGTCGCGGTCGACGAGGACGGTCGCCCGTTCGCCCACGGCTACACGGCGCTCACCCGCGGCCGGGAGCGTATCCGCCGCTGACTGAGCGGGGCGGATCCGATCGTCGGGGCTGAGACGACAACCGGCTCCGGTGACGCTTGCGCTTCCGTGTAGTCCGCCGACCCCATCGATAGCTGGCTGACCGTGCCGTGCTGCCGGGTGGACGGCGAACGACCGGTGGACGACAAGCGCATCGAAACCAGCGGCTTATCGCTGTGGCGGGGGCACCCGGCGTTCAGGGCCTTCTTCGACGACGACACCGGTGAGGGGGTGGGCGCCACGCGCCAGGCCGGCCCGGATGGCACTGGCCGCTCGCCTGCTCGACCCGGCCTGCCGGCCGACCCCCGGTGGGCCTGCTTCCTCTTGTGGCGCGGGTCCCCTGGTACGGATGGGGCGGGGATGGTGGTGCCAGCGCCGGCGTCCGTGTGACTCACCGGCTGGACGTCTTTCGTTCATTAGTGTCGGAAACGACTGCTGGACGCATCGAAGGGCGCAAACGGGGATGGCTGAAGAGAGTTGGCACGAGGCGCGGTTGATCCCGACGTCTGGGATCAATGGGGCTGAGGAGCAGGAGCGTCGCGCAACGTCGGCTCTTCTTGCGGTGATTACTGCCGTCCGGGAGTTCGGCCGTGGCCTGACGCAGCCTTTCGGCGCGCCCGCGGGCAACATCGAGGCCTTCATCGAGGTCCCGTTCATGCTGGGGGAGAAGCGCTGTTATCCGGACGGTCTGATCCGGGTGACACGTGGGCAGCGGAGCTGGACCGCCCTGGTCGAGGTGAAGACGGGCACGAACGAGCTGGCTACCGAGCAGCTGGAGAACTACCTCGACATCGCACGCGAGCAGGGCTTTGATGCGCTGATCACCATCAGCAACGAGATCTCTCCCTTGGCTGGTCAGCACCCCACGAAGGTCGACAAGCGGAAGCTGCGCAAGGTCGACATGCACCACCTGCCGTGGAGCCAGATCCTGGCTGAGGCGGTTGTCCAGAAGGAGCACCGAGGTGTGGCCGACCCTGATCAGGCTTGGATCCTCGGCGAACTGATCCGCTACTTGGAGCACCCTCGATCCGGCGCTCTCGAATTCGAGGACATGGGTTCGTCCTGGGTTCCCGTTCGCGACGCCATCGGGGCGGGAACGCTGCGAGCGTCCGACAAGGGCGTCACCGACGTTGCCGCGCGCTTCGATGCGTTGCTGCGCTATGCGTCGCTCCGATTGGGTCGGACGCTCGGCACTGAAGTCGTTCCTGCCCTGACCCGCCGCGAGATGGCGGAGCCAGCGTTGCGGACCACGGCCCTGGTCGAGAGCCTGGTCAGGGATGGACGGCTCTCCGGGGCGATCCGCATCCCCCATGCGGTCGCGCCACTGAACATCGAGCTCGACCTGCGCGCCAACCGTGTGACCTGCCACGTCGACGTGGACGCCCCGCGCGAAGGGCGCCCGACCACCCGGGTCAACTGGCTCGTCCGGCAGCTGAAGGCGGCACCTGAGACCGTCCGGATCGAGGCGTTTGCCATGCACGCCCGCGGGGCTGGAGCCACCGAACTCATCAAGGCTGTTCGGGAAGACCCGGCCGTCCTGGTGCAGGATCCGAAGCGGGAGATCCGCAGCTTCCGAGTCGCCCTCACCAGTCCATTGGGGACCAAGCGCGGGCGAGGCCGCGGCGCGGCGATCGACTCGGTCCTGGAGGCCGTCGAGGCCTTCTACGGAGAGGTGCTGCAGAACCTCAAGACGTGGACTGCCGCAGCGCCGAAGATGCGCGAAGCAGCCGAACTGCCGAAGGAGCAGTCGTCGGCTCTCACGAGCACGGCTCTCTCGTCGCAAGATGGGATCGAACCTGCCTCGGCGCCGGCGGAGGGCGACAGGTTCGGGCGGGAGGCCGGCGGGGAGACAGTCGCTTCGGCTTGACCGGTGGACGCCGGTCATCGGAAGGCTCCGGTGACCGGCTCCATCTTCTTGCGTTGAGCAGGTGGCGGCTCGACGTCTCAGCCTGGAAGTGTCCAGGAGCCGGCGGGGTGGCCGCTGGTGATCCGCTCGGTGAGGTGCACCTCGACCGGGTCGCCGGCCTGCTTGCCGATCGCCTGTCGCAGCTCGGCCTTGACCGGGAGCTTGTGCGTGCCGTCGCCGAGCGCCATGAACGAGCTGCGGAACGGGTGGCCGTCGATCGTCCCGGCCACCTTCACCAGACCGCGGGTACCGAAGAACGTCACCGAGTCCGGCCACACCAGGTAGGTCCACCCGCCGTCCGCGGGGCTCTTCACCAGCTCTGCGGTGAACCGTTCGTCGAGGACCGTCATCACGCCCCCTCCACCAGGACGAGCACGTTCCCGTCGGGGTCGCGAACGGTGAACATCGGCGGGGCGACGTCGCCCATCCGCAGCACCTGCTCGTCGACGTCCGCACCGCGTTCGCGCAGCCGCGCGTGCGACGCATCGGCGTCCGCGGTCCCCAGCCGGATGCCCGGCGGGAAGCCGCTGGCCGCGGCGACCAGCGCGATCGTCGTCCCCGCGGACGGCGGTGCGACCTCCACCCACCGCATCCCCGGACCCAGCTCCGCGTCGCGGCGGACCTCCATGCCGAGGTCGTCGACGTAGAAGTCGATCGCCCGCTGCAGGTCCGTGACGACGACCGGGCTACTGACCACCCCGGTGACCGTGCTCGTCGTTTCCTCGCTCATGCCACACCTTCCCTCCGCCCCGGCGCGAACGGCCGTGGTGAACTCCAGACCTGACCGGCGCCGGGAAGTCATCGGTGCGTCGCCCCGACACGGCCCGTGCGGCGGGTCGCTCGAGGGTGGAGTCGGCCATCTTCGCCCCGGGTGGTGCGGGTGGGACGGAGGGGGTCGTCCCGGCCTGTCCTGCTCCGGATGGCGCGGATGGCGGCTGACGATGGCCGTCACAGCAGCATCACGGGGGTCTGAGCAATGTCGTCACGGTCCGAGTCGGCCATCGAGCAACTCATCCAGCGCTGGGAGGCCCGCACCCCGGGCACCCCGGTCCGCCCGGTGGTGCAGCAGGCGATCGACCTGGGGTTCACCGTCGCCGAGCCGACCGGCTCGGCCCGCTACCTCCGCCTCCTCTACGACGCACCCGGTGGCTCGGTCACGCTCTACGCCGACGCCCAGCGGCTCACCGCCGCGGGCGCCGGCCTGCGCGACCTCGCCAGCGCGATGCCCGGCGCCGTCGTCCGCCCGCGCGACGTCCAGTTCCCGTTCGACGCCGCTGACCCCACCGAGGTGCTCGAGGGCTTCCGGGCCGCCGCGATGGGCGAGGAGGTCGGACCGCGGACCGCGCAGCTCCCGGCCGTCTCGCCGGTCGCCGAGCCGGCCACGACGACGGAAGAGCCTGGCACGAACCGGACCACCGCCATCCGCGCCGGTGTCGCGGCCGTCGCCCTCCTCTTCATCGTCGCCGGCGCCGCCTCCGGTGGGTTCTCCGGCGGACTGGTCATGGCCGGGCTCGCCGCCCTCCTGATCGGCCTGGGCGCGGTCGTCGTCGGCCGGGCCCGCTGGGCGCTCATCGCCTCCCGCGCCATGGGCGCCGGGGTCGCCGCGGCCGGGGTCGCCGTCCTGGTCGCCGGCGCGGCCGCGCTGCCGCAGACCGACGCCGTCCCCGCCAGCGCCGAGACCACGCCGAGCGCCGGCCCCACCACGTCCGCCGCCGACGACGAGGCCGCGATCGCCGCCGCCGAGGCGTCGCTCGCGCGCGACGAGATGGCGGAGACCGCGAACGCGGCCGAGAGCACGACCGGGCTGCTCACCGACGCCGACGCGGACGCCGCCGTCACCGCCGCCCAGCCCACCACCGCCCTCGCCGCGCTGGCCGCCGTCGAGGTCAAGGGCCGCGCGCCGAAGACCGGCTACGACCGGGACAACTACGGCTCCGCCTGGACCGACGTCGACCGCAACGGCTGCGACACCCGCAACGACGTCCTCGCCCGTGACCTCACCGCCGAGACGTTCAAGCCCGGCACCCGCAGCTGCGTCGTCCTCACCGGCTCACTCGCCGACCCGTACTCCGGCACGACCATCGCGTTCCAGCGCGGCCAGGACACCAGCTCCGACGTGCAGATCGACCACGTCGTCGCCCTCTCCAACAGCTGGCAGACCGGCGCGCAGGGCTGGGACGTCACGAAGCGCACCGCCTTCGCCAACGACCCGCTGAACCTGCTCGCCGTCGACGGCCCGCTGAACATGCAGAAGGGCGACGGCGACGCCGCCACCTGGCTGCCGCCGAACAAGTCCTACCGCTGCGCCTACGTCGCCCGGCAGGTCGCGGTGAAGGTGAGCTACGGGCTCTGGATGACCCAGGCCGAGCGCAACGCCATCGCCACCGTGCTCGCCACCTGCCCGGCCGAGCCGCTGCCCGGCGGCGTCGTGGCCAACGTCCCCGCCCTCGCCCCGGCCCCGGCCCCGGCCCCGGCCCCGGCGCCCGCGCCTGCCCCCGCACCGGCACCGGCGCCTGCTCCCGCACCGGCCCCGGCCCCGGCTCCCGTCCCGGCCCCGGCGCCTGCTCCCGCACCCGAGCCGGCCCCGGCCGGCCCGTCCTACGCCAACTGCACGGAGGTGAAGGCCGCGGGCGCAGACCCCATCTACCGCGGTCAGCCGGGGTGGCAGGACAAGTTCGACCGGGACAAAGACGGCGTCGCCTGCGAGTAGCCGGAACTCCCGCGGGTCGCGTGTGACTCGCGGGACGAGTGGTGTGACGACTCGGCAACGGCGCCGTGGTTCGGCGGTTTCTGTCGGCAACGTCCTCGATGCTGCGCAGCAACATGGCTGTACCGGAGTCAGGAGAGCGGGATGCGCGGGATCGTCGTCATCGACCAGCCGGTCGAGGACCGGGTGGTCGGCTGGCACGTCAACGTCGGCGAGGGGCTCGAGTCGACGATGGCGGGCGCCTGGGTGCTGCCCTCCGACGACGACCGGATCGCCCGGCTGCTCGTCGGCCGCATCCTGGTGCCCACCGAGAAGGCGTCGCTGCGGTTCGGCCCCGGTGCCGACGCCGCCGCCCTGGCCGTCGCGATCGTCGCCGAGACCAGCGCGCTCGACGCCGCCTTCGCCGCGCACGTCGCGTCGCTGCCGTCGTCCAAGCGGAGCCTGGTCACCCCGCGCTGGCCGCGCATCCCCACCCGGCCGCGGCCGGAGACCGCTGGCGACCCGCTGGCCAGCGACGCGCTCACCCTGGCCCGCTGGGTGGCCGAGCTGCTGACCGCCTGGGACCGGATCGAGAAGGAGCGGCTCACCCGGCCCTTCCTCGCCGTCCGCGGCGGCGAGGCCACCCGCGCGCTCCCGCCGGGCTGGCCGGCCGTCGGCCGCCTGGCGCAGGCAGCCTGAACACCGCCGTCCGAACAGTCGCCACACTGAGGTTTGGGTCACACGCGGGAGGCGGGTAGCCCCCAGAGCGGACGATGCAGTCGACGCGAGGGGATCTCGCCATGAGTCAGACAGTCGCCGACGTCCTGCTGAACCGCCTCTCCGAATGGGAGGTGGACAAGGTCTTCGCCTACCCCGGCGACGGGATCAACGGAATTCTCGCGTCGTTCGGCGAACAGGACGACCTCCAGTTCATCCAGTCCCGCCACGAGGAGATGTCCGCCTTCGAGGCGGTCGGGTACGCCAAGTTCACCGGCCGCGTCGGGGTCTGCATGGCCACCTCGGGCCCGGGCGCCATCCACCTGCTGAACGGCCTGTACGACGCCAAGCTCGACCACGTCCCGGTCGTCGCGATCGTCGGGCAGACCGACCGCAGCGCCATGGGTGGCTCGTACCAGCAGGAGGTCGACCTCCTGTCGCTGTTCAAGGACGTCGCGCACCACTACGTGCACGAGGTGAACGTCCCGGAGCAGCTGCCCAACGTCATCGACCGGGCGATCCGCACCGCGCTGGCGGAGCACGCCCCGACCGCGGTGATCATCCCGGCCGACGTGCAGGAGCTGGAGTACAGCCCGCCGACGCACGAGCACAAGATGGTGCCCTCGAGCCGCGGGCGCACCTCGTCCCCGACGGTGGTGCCGGACGACGCCTCGCTGCGGGCGGCGGCCGACCTGCTGAACTCCGGCAGCAAGGTCGCCATGCTGGTCGGTCAGGGTGCCCGTGGCGCCCGGGCCGAGGTCGTCGAGGTCGCCGACCTGCTCGGCGCCGGCGTCGCCAAGGCGCTGCTGGGCAAGGACGTGCTCCCTGATGACCTGCCCTTCGTCACCGGCTCGATCGGGCTGCTGGGCACCCGCCCGACCTGGGAGATGATGAAGGACTGCGACACCCTGCTGACGGTGGGCTCGAACCTGCCCTACAGCGAGTTCTTCCCGGAGTACGACCAGGCCCGCGGCGTGCAGATCGACCACGACGCCAAGTTCATCGGGATGCGGTACCCGTACGAGCTCAACCTCGTCGGCGATGCGGCCACCACGCTGCGCGCGCTCATCCCGCTGCTGGAGCGCAAGCAGGACCGGTCCTGGCGCGAGGGCATCGAGGACGGCATCCGCCGCTGGTGGGAGATCATGGAGAAGCGGGCGAACACCGACGCCGATCCGGTCAACCCGATGCGGCTGTTCTCCGAGCTGAACGGCCGGCTGCCCGGCAACGCCATCATCACCGCCGATTCCGGCTCCGCCGCCAACTGGTACGCCCGGCACCTGCGCTTCGGCCCGGACAACCGCGGCTCCCTGTCGGGCACCCTGGCCACCATGGGCCCGGGCGTGCCGTACGGGATCGGCGCCAAGTTCGGCCACCCCGACCGACCGGTCATCGCCTTCGTCGGTGACGGCGCCATGCAGATGAACGGCCTGGCCGAGCTGCTCACGATCGCCCACTACTGGCGGGAGTGGCGCGACCCGCGCCTGGTGGTCGCGGTGCTGCACAACAACGACCTCAACCAGGTCACCTGGGAGATGCGGGCGATGGGCGGGGCGCCCAAGTTCGCCGACTCGCAGACGCTGCCCGACGTCTCCTACGCCGACTTCGCCGCCGGGTTGGGCTTGGAGGCGATCACGGTCGACGACCCCGAGCAGATCGGCCCCGCCTGGGACCGCGCGCTGGCCGCCGGCCGGCCGGCGCTGCTCGACGTGCACGTCGACGCCGACGTCCCGCCGATCCCGCCGCACGCGACGCTCGAGCAGATGACCGACACCGCGAAGTCGCTGCTCAAGGGCGACGAGGACGCCTGGGGCGTGGTCAAGCAGGGCACCAAGACCAAGATGCAGGAGTTCCTGCCCAACCGGAGCTGACCGTGTCGACCGCACACCTCCCACCGCCGATCGTCCGGCCGCGGGACGGGGCGGGCGACTCCTGGGTGGACGTGCCGGCGCTGGCAGCTGACCTGCGCCGGCGCGTCGACGGCGAGGTCCGGTTCGACGCCGGCACCCGCGCCGTCTACTCGACCGACTCCTCCAACTACCGGATCCCGCCGCTGGGCGTGGTCGAACCGCGCACGGTCGACGCCGCCGTCGAGGCCGCGGCGGTCTGCCGGGATCTCGGCGTCCCGCTGCTGTCCCGGGGCGGCGGCACCAGCCTCTCCGGGCAGACGACGAACGCCGCCGTCGTCCTGGACTGGAGCCGGTACTGCAACCGGCTGGAGTCCCTGGACGTCGACGGACGCCGGTGCGTGGTGGAGCCCGGCATGGTGCTGGACCACCTCGACGACCAGCTGGCCGAGCACGGTCTGACCTGGGGGCCGCAGCCGGCCACCCACTGGACCTGCACGGTCGGCGGGATGCTCGGGAACAACGCCTGCGGCGCCTCGGCGCAGACCTACGGCAAGGCCGTGGACAAGGTGGCCCGGCTGGAGGTGCTGCTCGCCGACGGCACCCGGATGTGGGTGGGCCCGACCTCGGACGAGGAGTACGCCGAGATCGTGGCCGCCGGCGGCCGGCGGGCCGAGGTCTACGCGGGGCTGCGCCGGCTGCGCGACGAGCACCTGGCGCAGATCCGCACCGGGTACCCGCGGATCCCGCGGCGGGTGTCGGGCTACAACCTGGACGCGCTGCTGCCCGAGCACGGCTTCGACGTGGCCCGGGCGCTGGTCGGCAGCGAGGGCACGCTGGCCACCGTCCTGCGCGCGGAGCTGCTGCTCTCCGAGCTGCCGGGGCACCGGCGGATGGCCGTGCTCGGCTACCCGGACGTGGTGACCGCCGGCGGGGAGGTCACCCGGGTGCTGCCCTGGCGGCCGCACCGGCTGGAGGGCGTCGACGACGTGCTGCGCCGCAACCAGGCCGAGGAGGGGATGAACCCGCGGGCGCTGGAGAAGCTGCCCGAGGGGGACAGCTGGCTGCTCGTCGAGCTGGCCGACGACGACCCCGACGAGCTGGGCCGGCGGATGGACGGGCTGGTGGCCGACGTCTGCGCGGCGCCGGAGCCGCCGTCGGTCCTGGTGCTGGACGACCCCGCGGAGCAGGCCGACCTCTGGGCCTTCCGGGAGGCCGGGCTGGGCGCGACGGCGCACCCGCCGACCGGGCGCGACACCTGGCCCGGCTGGGAGGACTCCGCGGTGGCGCCGGAGGACCTGGGGCCCTACCTCGCCGAGCTGCGCGAGCTGCTGGACCGGCACCGGCTGACCCCGGCGTCCACGTACGGGCACTTCGGGCACGGCTGCGTGCACCTGCGGATCCCCTTCGAGCTCGGCTCGCCCGGCGGTGCCGCGGGCTACCGGGCGTTCCTGGAGGAGGCCGCGGACCTGGTCACCCGGTACGGCGGCTCGCTCTCCGGTGAGCACGGTGACGGCCAGGTGCGCGGTGAGCTGCTCAGCCGGATGTTCCCTCCGGAGCTGATCGGCGCCTTCGAGCGGATGAAGGCGCTGCTGGACCCGGAGAACCGGATGAACCCGGGGAAGGTCGTGGCGCCGCGGCCGCTGGACGCCGACCTGCGGCTGCCCGACGACCACCCGGCGTGGGACCCGGAGGTGACCTTCGGCTACCCCGAGGACGGCGGCTCGTTCGCGCAGGCCGTCGCCCGGTGCGTCGGCGTCGGCAAGTGCCGGGCCACGCTGGGCGAGGGCGCCGAGGGCGCGGTGATGTGCCCGAGCTACCAGGTGACCGGCGACGAGAAGCACTCCACCCGGGGCCGGGCGCGGCTGCTGTTCGAGATGCTCCGCGGCGACGTCATCCGGCACCGCTGGCGCTCGACCGCCGTCCGGGACGCCCTGGACCTCTGCCTGGCCTGCAAGGGCTGCAAGAGCGACTGCCCGGTCGACGTCGACATGGCCACCTACAAGGCGGAGTTCCTCTCCCACCACTACGCCGGCCGGCTCCGCCCGCGCACCCACTACTCACTGGGCTGGCTGCCCCTGGTGGCCCGAGTCGCGGCAGCGGCCCCCGGCCTGGTCAACGCCGCCACGCAGACACCGGGGCTCCGCCGGCTCGTGCAGGCCGCCGGCGGGATCACCCCCGAGCGGGAGCTGCCGCTGTTCGCCTCCGAGCGGTTCACCCACTGGTACCGGGCGCGCGGACCGCGCGGCGACGGCCGGCGCGGTGAGGTGCTGCTGTGGCCGGACACCTTCACCGAGTTCTTCCACCCGGCCATCGGCCGGGCCGCGGTGACGGTGCTGGAGGACGCCGGTTTCCGGGTGCGGTTGCCGGAGCGGGAGCTCTGCTGCGGGCTCACCTGGATCTCCACCGGCCAGCTCGACGTCGCCTCCCAGGTGCTGCGGCGCACCGCGCAGGCGCTCGGCCCCGCGGTGCGCGACGGGGTGCCGGTGCTCGGGCTGGAGCCCAGCTGCGCCGCGGTGTTCCGGGCCGACGCCCCCGAGCTCCTCCCCGAGGACGACGACGTGCGCCGGCTCGCCGAGAGCACCCGGACCCTCGCCGAGCTGCTCGCCGAGCGGGCACCGGACTGGTCACCGCCACCGGCCGAGCGGGCGGCGATGGTGCAGACCCACTGCCACCAGCACTCGATCATGGGGTTCGACGCCGACCGCGAGCTGCTGGGGAAGGCCGGGTTCGACGCCGACGTGCTGAACTCCGGCTGCTGCGGGCTCGCCGGGAACTTCGGGTTCGAGCGCGGCCACCACGAGGTCTCCATGGCCTGCGGTGAGCAGGTCCTGCTGCCGGCCGTCCGCGACGGCGACCTCCGGTCGGTGGTGCTGGCCGACGGCTTCAGCTGCCGCACCCAGATCGAGCAGGGCGACACCGGACGGCGGGCGGTGCACACCGCGGAGGCGCTGGCCGGCCTGGTCGAGGGGGCACCGATGACCGAGCACCCCGAGCAGGTGCTGGCCGGCCGATCGCGCCCCCCGGGCCGGATCGCGCAGGGCTCCGCGCTGCTCGGCGCCGCCGCGGCCGCCGGCGCGGTGGCGGCCGGCACCGTGGCTGCCACCCGCCGCCTGCTCTCGCCCTGACGACCACCGAGAGAGGAGAGCTCTCGTGCTCTGGCTCTGGCTCTGGTTCCTGTTCGTGGTCCTGCTGTTCCTGATCCCGCTCGCCTACGGGTGGGGCTACCGGGGGTGGGGGGCGCCCTACCCCTCCTACTACCGGGCCCGCCGGCACGGCGCCACGAGCGCGGACGCGGCGGTCGACCCGGCGGAGGACCCCACGCTGGTGGAGGAACGCAGCTGGGGTCTGCTCGCCGACGTCCTCTGGGTGGTGCTGGTGGTCGCGATGGTCTGGCTGGTCGTCGCGCTGGTGCTGTGGTGATCGGGCTCGAGGCCCGGGTCGAGGCGCTCGACGTCGCCGCCTACCGGCTGCCGACCGACCATCCCGAGGCGGACGGCACGCTGATCTGGGACGCCACCACCGCCGTCGTCGTCCAGGCGCACGGCGCCGGGCGCACCGGGGTGGGGTGGACGTACGCCGACGCCACCGTGGCCCAGGTCGTCCGCGGCCTGCTGGCGGAGATCGCGGTCGGCCACCGCGCGCTCGACCCACCGGCGGCGACGCACGCCATGGCGCGGGCGGCGCGCAACGCCGGGGTGCCCGGCCTGGTCGCGATGGGCATCTCGGCGGTCGACACCGCGCTGTGGGACCTGAAGGCCCGGGTGCTCGACGTCCCCCTCGCCGGCCTGCTCGGGGCGGTCCGCGAGGACGCCGCGGTGTACGCCAGCGGCGGGTTCACCAGCTACGACGACGGGGTCACCCGGGACCAGCTGGACGGGTGGCTGGCGCAGGGGCACGACCAGGTGAAGATCGAGATCGGGGAGTCGTGGGGCACCGCGGTCGATCGGGACCTGCACCGCACCCGGCTGACCCGTGAGGTCGTGGGGGACGACGTCGCCTTGCTCGTCGACGCGAACGGTGGCTACACCGCCAAGCAGGCGGTCCGGGTCGGCCGGGAACTCGACGACCTCGGGGTGGTCTGGTTCGAGGAACCCGTGTCCTCCGACGACCTCGCCGGTCTCCGGCTGGTCCGGGAGGACCTGGACTGCGACGTCGCGGCCGGCGAGTACGGCGCCCGCCTGGCCGACTTCGCCGGGCTGTGCGGCGCCGGGGCGGTCGACTGCCTGCAGGTCGACGCCAGCCGCTGCGGCGGGGTCACCGAGTGGCTGCGGGCCAGCGCGCTGGCCGCCGGGCACTCGTTGGAGGTCTCCGCCCACTGCGTGCCCACCCTGCACGCCCACCTCGCGCTGGCCACGCCCAACCTCCGCCACCTGGAGTGGTTCCACGACCACGCGCGGTTCGAGCACCGGCTGTTCGACGGGGTGCCCGACCCGGTGGCGGGCCGGGTCCGCCCGGCTGCGGAGGCACCGGGCCTGGGGCTGACCCTGCGCGGCGGTGAGCTCGACGACCTCCGGGTCGGCTGACCGCCGGGCCCGACACCGGACGCGCGACGAGCGCGCTCCGGACCAGCAGGAACGACGGACGGGAGGACGGGATGACGACGCACGAGCTCGTGTCCGCGGTGCAGCAGTCGGCCCGGATCCCCGATCACGAGCTCGCCTCGGTGATGCCGACCGACGGGTCGGTCGAGCGCTTCGGCCTGACCGAGTTCTACGGCCGCGTCGCCGAACTCGAGGGGCAGGGCTGCACCCCGGAGCAGGCGCGGCAGCACGCGCGTGCGGTCACCGCCGGGTTCCGCGAAGCGGTGGGCGCCGAGTACCTGCACGTGCTCGACCAGCTCCCCGACGACTGCGGCGACCTCACGCACACCGAGAACGCGCACCACTGACGGCCTGCCGCCCCTCCGGGTCGCCGGAGCGACGCCGGCGACCCGGAGGGGGAGGAACTCAGACCAGCCGACGCGCGGTGTTGTAGCCCCACATGTCGATGCTGGCGACGCGGACCACGTCACCGGCGCTGGGGGCGTGGACCATCAGCCCGTCGCCCAGGTAGATCCCCACGTGCCCGACGGGGGAGTAGTAGAAGACCAGGTCACCGGGCTGCAGGTGCGCCCGGTCGACGTGCACGCCCATCGTGGACTGCATCCGCGACGAGTGCGGCAGGTCGACGCCGGCCGCCCGGAAGGCGAACTGGGTCAGGCCCGAGCAGTCGTAGACGTTCGGACCGGCCCCGGCCCACACGTAGGCCTTGCCGAGCTGGGCCATCGCGGTGTCGATGACCACCTGGGCAGCGGAGGTCGGTGCGGCCGTGGCCGCGACCGGCGCGGCGATCGGAGCCGGGGCCGGCGGGGCAGCGCCCCCGGCGTTGGCCTGGGCGGCGAGCGGGGTGAGCACCACGCCGGCGCCGGTGAGCAACGCGATCAGCGCGCCCTTGGCCGAGCGGGTGGAACGACGAGCAGAGGTGGTGCGCAGGGTCGTCATGGAACGACGAGTTCTCCTTGTTCTCCTCAACCGCCTACCGAGTTAGCTGACGGGTTCGGGCGGGGAACTCGCCCGGCGCAGCCACACGTGCGTGCGGCCGCGCTTCACCCCAGAACTGCGGTGGGTCCCCGGTCCGGGCGGCGGCTGCAACGTGCGCAGCCGACGTCCGGTTCGGCGGTGCCGTCCGGGTGTCACCAGGTGCGGTGACGGTCGGACCCGGTCGGCCGCGACGACGCTAGGTGGCGATCTGGTGGTCCGCAGCCGCCGTCGGCGGCCGGATCCGGACGGTCCTGGACTGCGACTCGCCGTCGTGACCGTGGCAAACGTGAGGCTGGCCCCGGCGTGTTTCGGGAAGTTGCGAACTGATGAATGGACGGCGCGTGAGCACCCTCCGTGTCAGTTCCTTCACGTGCGGCCGATCGTCGCGACGCCACCCGACGGGTGTGTGGGGAGCGCGGGTTCCGGACTGCACCCGCCACCGGTCGGGTGCCTGCCCCGGACAGTCGAGGTCTGCCCACCGCGCGTGGGGACACCACCAACACCGGGGCCGGGCGGCGTGCTACCCGGACGTAGTTGTTTTTC